>JBBFLK010000009.1 GCA_037479115.1 Anaerohalosphaeraceae bacterium
GTTGTGAATTGACAGCAGGTCGGGATCAATTACACTAGTAGTCAATGAGCCGATTTTTAACAGCCAGTTGTGAATTGACAGCAGGTCGGGATCAATTACACTAGTAGTCAATGAGCCGATTTTTAACAGCCAGTTGTGAATTGACAGCAGGTCGGGATCAATTACACTTCCCTCGTGCGTATACACAAGATTTGCAGCGTTGTGAATTGACAGCAGGTCGGGATCAATTACACTGTCTGAATCGGCAGATACTCATCGGCCCTCGTTGTGAATTGACAGCAGGTCGGGATCAATTACACTAGTAGTCAATGAGCCGATTTTTAACAGCCAGTTGTGAATTGACAGCAGGTCGGGATCAATTACACTTCCCTCGTGCGTATACACAAGATTTGCAGCGTTGTGAATTGACAGCAGGTCGGGATCAATTACACTCCTGCTTGGTGTATTCGACTTAACGAAATGTTGTGAATTGACAGCAGGTCGGGATCAATTACACTTAAAAAAAATAAGGAGGACCATACCAGACAGTTGTGAATTGACAGCAGGTCGGGATCAATTACACTGACTACCACATGCGAAAGAACAAAGCAGCCGTTGTGAATTGACAGCAGGTCGGGATCAATTACACTTTTTCTCCTTTTTTCAGGGGGGCTGGATCGGTTGTGAATTGACAGCAGGTCGGGATCAATTACACTTTAATTCCACAGACCAAATGACATTCTCAGTTGTGAATTGACAGCAGGTCGGGATCAATTACACTTCATCAGCGGATTAATCCTGATGCTGCTGAGTTGTGAATTGACAGCAGGTCGGGATCAATTACACTGGGTGGACAGAAACACTCACCGTTGGTATCGTTGTGAATTGACAGCAGGTCGGGATCAATTACACTACAAGTCAAACTGGCTTCTGATGCCGAATCGTTGTGAATTGACAGCAGGTCGGGATCAATTACACTATGTTCTATGACATGCTGGGGAATCTGCCGGTTGTGAATTGACAGCAGGTCGGGATCAATTACACTACAAGATTATTGCGGGCCTGCTCATAGTTTGTTGTGAATTGACAGCAGGTCGGGATCAATTACACTTTCTGCGTCTCGTCAAGGAGCAGCGATGTGTTGTGAATTGACAGCAGGTCGGGATCAATTACACTGGATCGGATGTCTGCCGAGACGGCTCGGAGTTGTGAATTGACAGCAGGTCGGGATCAATTACACTAGTCCGTTTGCAAGTCTTTTATATAAAAAGGCTTGCGAGAAAAACAGCTCAAAATAATTCGAGCTGAGCGGGGGGCGGAGGGGTGGGTTTGCGCCGTTTTCCGAAAAAAATTTGCATTTTTTCAAATTGTTTTTCCGTAACGTGTATAATACGGACTTCTCCTTCAGGAGGCAAAAAAGAACAGACTCGCTTACAGTGCACGTGTGCATTTTCTTCACTGGCACAATGCCTTGCATATACAGAATATTGTAACATCGTAAACCCATCCTGTACAAGGTTTTTCCGAAAATCGGCATAATCTTTTCGCGCCTTTTTCGTATCAACCGGCAAATCAAACATCACCAAAATCCACACGGTTCTATACCCGCTTACATACATAACTGAGGCAAATCCAAGTATTTCTGTTCTCCAGCGAAACATCGGACCAGGGAGGCGGCAGTGCGGTGAAGGGCAACCATCAGGGGACCTTTGAAACCGCCGACCGTGACGGAGCGGTAAAGGACTTCCAGAAGAGCGGCCTTGGTTTCTTTGGTCAGCTGGCCGTCGGAGGGGCCGCAGCGAGTGTACATGTCCCGGACCTTTTCTTCAACAAAACCGCGGAAGGGCTCAATGAGGTCATCGGCCAGGGCAAAGGCGTTGTACCGATTGCGGTGATGAATGCCGAGGGTCGGCAGCAGCCCCGCACTGCACAGGGCCCGGGCAACGGCGGAACGCAGGACGATATAGCCGTAATTGAGCAGGTGATTGGGCGGAGGACCTTCTCGGTGCCTGCGAAAGGAGGGGTCCTGCAGAAAGGCGGGCCAGAACCGGGCAGAGGCCTGGGCCTCCACATTTTCGGGGTCGCCGGAGCGGACGCGTCGGCGGAGGGCCATCAGGACCCGATATGTCTGTTGGTCCGAGCGGACCAGATGGGCCTGATGGGCGATTTTGGCCTGGACAATCTGCTTCCAGAGGCGTTTTTTGAGGGATTCGCCGGCGGCAATCTGGTCCCGAAAGCGTTCGGCCTGAACGGCGTTGGACTCGAGGGGCAACAGGAGTCCGGCGGGCAGGTGTCTGCCGTTGCAGACGACCACGGCGGCCCCCTGCTCTAATAGAACGGTCAGGACGGAATGGGTATAGGTGACGGCGGGATTGTCAATCAGCAGGACGCCGATATCCTCACAGGGAATCCGGCCTTTGACCTGTCCGTCCTGCCGGACAAGCAGCTGTCCCAGATGGACCGATAAAAACGTCCCTGCTGTGGAGCATTCGACAACCCGTTTAATCACGACCCAGCCCTCGCAGTTCTGCGAGGACTGTATCGGCAACTGCAGCAGTGTTCTTAATCTGCACTAATCATTGGCACGGCGGATTCTGCCTAACGGGTCTATCGTAACTTTTTGAAGGATACGTTCTGGAAAACGCTGGAGGTCGGTCAGTCTCCACTCCCTTCGCAGAGCATTTTTTTGCTCTCCTTCGAGCCGGACATCCGCCAAATGAATCGGTTTGGCTTCCATATCAATCTTTTTGGGATTTTCGGGGTCTCCGGATATTCCGGTAACACGCACCAAACATACCTGTCCGCTTTTGCCTTTCATCCAAACTGTTTCCCCTTTTGAGAGAGACATAATAAATTCAGCATTCTGATAGTCGGATGACAGAAAGCGTTTCAGGATGATCGGCTGTTTATTTTTAATCCTTTGAGCAGCCTGCCACATCGAACAGGGAAGACACAGAAAAACCGTTTTCCCTCCGGCATTTTTTGCCTTATAAAATTCGATATGATGATTCTCTTCTGATTTAACCCAGACTTTGTTGGTAAAGGGGCGGAGCGTTTCTCCCGATGACTCTCGAATCAGAATCGGATTTGAAAGCGTGTTCCAGATTCTGACACTGTAAATCGGAATATCCGGATTTCGCCGGAGCAGCAGAGGAGTTTCGAAAGCCTTGGCGGCATCTCCGTCATATTCATAAAGCCGCTGCCGAACAAGACCGCGGATGTGAGGGTCACAAATCCTTTCTGCTTCCTCCTGTGTTATTTTGGCAAGTTGTCTTCGCGTTATATATTTGCCTTTCCAGAGACCGTTCTCTTCGAGAAAATAATTGGTTTCCTGATGGAGCGCACCTTTCACTTTCCGCTGGACACGATGAGAGATATTAACACTCTGTACAGCCTGCTTTAGCTGGTTCCGAAAATCTTCCCAAGGCTCAGCAATCGGGGCTAAAGATGGTCTTTGGGGCCAGTTTTGCTGAAGGGTCTTCGTTATTTTCTGGATAAGGGCTGGTTTCGTGAGAGCCACGACGGCGGCATCAACGGCATGATGCCGCAGATCTTCTCTGTTTTTGGGACCGGCGCCGCCATCTCGCAAAACCGCATTCAACCCCCACAGATTTCTTAACTCCGCCGTGATGCCGCCTTTTGTAGTACGAACCCTGTATTCGGCTTCCTGTGGAGGATACAGTTGCTGAAGATAGGACCGAATCACACGCGCGGCATAGGCTGTATCCTGAAGAAGACGTTTATTTTGGTATTTCTCCGCAATTTCTTCATTGCGTGTGCAAAATCGATCCCACTTCTCATCTGTGAAGCCAAATGCGTTATGAAAATGAAACTCACAGATTTGCTCCCAGCGTTCACTATGCTCTCCAAGCCAGGAAATCGGCGTATTTTGCTTCTTGTCCTGATTGGCAGAAGCAAAACACACTACTTTATTTTCCAACGAGTTATCCAGACTCATCGAATACGGTAAAATATGATCAATTTCCACCTCTCTTGTGAACAAGATGTATGAAGGAATTTTTCTGCACGTGTAAGGACAGTATTCTTTTTGGGATTTCCAGAGACGGTATTTCAAAACATCTGTTTCGGAAATATCAACATCCGGTTCCCAACCCATCATTTCACGAATTGCCTGTCTTGCTTTGTCCCGCTCCTGCTGATTTTTGGCTTGGTTTTCAAGAATTTCCTGACGCTGTAGTTTTGATGCTTTCATTGGCGCTGCTGTTTCGACCACGATTTCCGTCGGCACTCCTTTTTCCTTGATCAGCAAATTGATCACTTTGCGAAGCTGAACCAGCACAGAACGCACCACAGGATTTGGTATCGAAAACCCATTTTCTTTGACCGGCAAGGGAAGAAAATTCAATTGCCTCATTTTCCGTGAGAAACCGGCCTGCTGAACAGCTTCATAAAGATTTTTGCCTTGTTCCAAAGCCGGCAGTATTTTCTCTAACGCTTCTCTGCTGTAAGCGCAGTATCCCTCAGGCTCCTTCAGTTTTTCGGGCCATTCATCTCTCTTAAAATGCAAGCCATACTGATTGGCAAGCACCGCCTCTACTTGCTGCTTGGTTCGCTTCTCATCAAGAAATTCCCGCAATATCCGCCAGACTTCGTCTTTGTGGGATTCCTCCAGATTAAGCCACCGATTCTTGTCAAAAAAAGCAGCGCTCACAAGCAGAGAGTCAATTTCATTGCCAAGCATTTTGTCATTTGTTTTGTATTGAAGATTAAATTTCTTTTTTGCTCCTTCCGGTCCCCATAATTTTTCTCTGATCTGGTCAAAGGAAAGTTCTTTTTTCACCGTTAATAGTTCAATAAGAACTTTTCTTTCCCGAGGAGACAGAGGATATCCATCTACAAGCAGGTCGTTTACTTTTTGTAAAAGGCGGAATTTCTGTGCTGCACGTTCCGCCCACGGGCATCGCGGTTTGCCGGTGATCAGTTCACAGGTGCCTATAATTTTTTTCTTTTTCCGATTGCTGAGTTCAAAAGGAATTTGAGCAAATAACACCAAAGTCAATTCATCATAAAATTCCTTCGTTAAAACAGCAGGGTAATACGGAGCCTGAATAGTCCAGATTCGAGTCAGTTCGTCTATATAGTGCTTCCGCTGTGCAATCCAACGATACTGGTCTCTTCGATTTCGGATTGCAGTGCGGGGATTTTCGGTTCTTCTTTCATACCAAAATTGTCCCAGTGTTTTTCCGTCTAACTCGCGATCCAGCCGCTCAATAGCCTCCTTCATCTCTGACGAGTTCTTTTCTTTAGTTAAAGGCTGCCTGCGGTTGCTTTTGAAGCCTCTGCGTTTGGCAAAATGTAAAAAGATTCGTGCAATTTCGAACAATTCTACTTTCGAGGAAGCTGCCCTTGCACGAATTTCGTAAGGATCAACTTGTTGGATAGTTTCAACATGTTGCAGGTCTTTTAACAAACCGTACTTTATCAAGAGTTCTACAACAGCTTTCCGTCTTGCCTTGGCCCGCCGTAATCTTCTCCGGAGAGATCGTTTTAATCTTCTGTTTAAATTTTTTGGGCTTTCCTGTTTCCCTTTCCCGAGGTTGTCTACACCGGCTGGAAAAACACGAGCCCCCAAAGCTGGGCATTTTATCCAGTTCCCTTTTTCATCTTTATCAAGAATAGTTGATATTGTTACGGGTTCATTGTTTTCATCCAAATCAAAAGCCGCCCAGCCAATTGAAGTAGGTCCCAAATCTATACCCAATATATAGCCCATTTGTATGTTCCTCCTTAACTTTCCTTTTTTAGCGGAATTTTACAAAAAAAGGCTTGATTTGTCTATTCTTGCCGATTTAAAATACCTTCAGTGTAATTGATCCCGGCCCGCGCTTTTCACAATAAGAGAAGAGTCGTGGGCAAGCCCGAAAGGGCTGGCTCTGCGGAGCCTACCCAACGCGCCATCGAAAGAGGGCGCGTTTTTTGTTCCCTTACCCTGGGGCAAACCTTTTTTAAACCCTTCCTGCAGCGGCATTTCGGGATTTTTTTCGGGAATTCAGAGGCGTCCCGGGGTGTTTTTCGGCCGGGTTCGTGGTAGAGTATCCGTCCATGAAACGCCCAGAAAGCGACAGTTTGTTTGAGCATCAGGAGCCGAATGCGGAGGGCCGGGTCATTCGCGCGGCCTTCAATACCGGGGCCGATGCGCTGTTTGATTATCTGCTGCCCAGCGGGCTGGGCTCTGTGCGCCCGGGCCAGCGGGTGCGCGTGCCCTTCGGACGCACCAATCGGCTTCTGGAGGCGTTTGTCGTGGAGGTCGAGCCCGCCGACGCCGGAGCCGATTCCGATTGGCAGAAGGCGCGGGCCTTTGACCTGAAAACGGTTCGGGAGATTCTCGATGAAGAACCGCTGCTGGATGAGCAGCTGATGGAGCTGGCCCGGTGGATGAGTGCCTACTACGTCTGTCCGCTGGGGCAGGTGCTGGCGGCGATGGTGCCGGCAGCAGTCAAAAAAGAAGCGGGCGTTCGCAAGGAAGTGCGGGTGTATCTGACCGGCGAGCCCCCGGAAGACTCAAAACTTGGCAGCGGGCCGCAGCAGACGATTGTCCGTCTTCTGCAGGAAGAGGGGGCCGTCAGCGAAGAGACGGCCGTCGAAAAAACGATGCTGCTGGAGCGGGCGGGCTGTACGGAGGGGCCGCTGAAGAAACTGCTGCGCAGCGGTGTGGCGGCCTGTGCGGTTCGATACGGCGTGCGGCCGCTGCCGATGGTGCCGCAGGGGCTGCGGGAGCAGGCGGAGGCCATCGTGCTCACAGAAGACCAGCAGCGGGCGCTGACTCATCTGGAACAGCAGCTGCAGGCGGGACGGTTTTCCGTGACGCTGCTGCACGGCGTGACCGACAGCGGCAAGACGGAGGTGTATATTCGGGCAATCGAGAAGACCCTGTCGATGGGCCGGCAGGCGATTGTGATGCTGCCGGAGATTGCCCTGACAGCCCAGACAGTCCAGCGGTTCGGGGCGCGGTTCCAGCGGCTGGCGGTGATGCATTCGGGCCTGTCGGGCCCGCAGCGAAACGCGCAGTGGCAGGCGATTCGCCGCGGGCAGGCGGATGTGGTCATCGGCGCCCGCTCGGCCGTCTTTGCGCCCCTGCAGCGGCTGGGGCTGATTGTGGTCGATGAGGAGCACGAACCGAGCTACAAGCAGGATATGGTGCCGCGCTATCACGGGCGCGATGCGGCAATCAAGCGGGCACAGCTGGCCGGGGCCGTGTGTCTGCTGGGCTCAGCAACACCGTCGCTGGAGACGCTGCACAACTGCCAGACACGAGCCAACTATACGCGGATTGTGATGAGCCGGCGCGTGCGCAATCTGCCGATGCCGAGGATGGACGTTATCAACATGCTCACGGCCTTTGAGGGCAGAGCCGTCCGGCAGCCGCAGCTGCTCAGCCCGGCGCTCGAAGAGGCCCTGCATGAAGTGCTTGCTCGCGGCGAGCAGGCGATTCTGCTGCTCAACCGCCGCGGCTACAGCCATTTTATTTACTGCCCCTCCTGCCGCCATACACTGCACTGCCGCAACTGTGATGTGACGCTCACTTACCACAAACGCCCGCACCGGGAAGATGCGGCGGAAACAGTCCTCGGACGGCATATGACGGGCGGCTATGCGATTTGTCATTACTGCCTGGCCAAGACGCTCGTGCCGAAGGCCTGTCCGCTTTGCGGCCAGGCGATGACGATGATTGGGCTGGGGGCCCAGCGGCTGGAGGAAGAGGTGCAGCACAAACTGCCGCACGCCCGCCTGCGCCGCATCGACAGCGATGCCATGGCAGGCAGGGATTATTACGGCCTGCTGGAGGATTTCGCCGCCGGACGGATTGATATTCTGGTCGGCACGCAGATGCTCGCCAAGGGTCTGCACTTTCCCAACGTAACGCTGGTGGGCATCGTCAGCGCCGACACGGCTCTTTCGCTGCCGGATTTTCGCGCCAACGAGCGGACGTTTCAGCTGATTTGTCAGGCGGCCGGCCGCGCCGGTCGCAGCGAAAAAGGCGGACGCGTGCTCATCCAGACTTTTCTGCCCGGCCAGCCCGCTATCGACTTTGCCTGCCGATACGACTGGGAGGGCTTCGTGCAGGAGGAAATGAAGCATCGGCGGGCCTGTCATCTGCCGCCGGTCTGGCGGATGGCGATGGTGCTGATGCGCGACGGCCGCTATGAACGGCTCACCGCCGCCGCCAAAGCCGTCAATGCACGGCTGGAGCAGATTATCGACCGGGAGAAACTGCCGATTCTCCTTCGCGGGCCGATGGAGGCGCCCATCAGCCGCATCAGCGGACAGCACCGAATGCACCTGATTGTCCAGGCCCCGCAGCCGCAGCCCATTCAGCAGTTGTTCGCCCGTTTCCGCGCTTCTTCCCCGATTCGCCCGTCCGTTCAGATTCAGATTGATGTGGACCCGGTGAGTGTTTTGTAGAAGCGGCGATGCGGATTTGCCCCGGGCGGCAAATCCGCATCAGCAAATCCTATTTTCTGACTGAGTTTTGTTTGGAAAAACACGTCAGCCCGGCTACAATACCTTGCTGATTTGCGTCAATCAGAAACATCAACTGTCATAAAGGAATCACAGCGATGAAAAACCAAACAATAACGGCCCCGAAGGGGTTCTTGGCGGCCGGGCTGCATTGCGGCATCAAGGCCAGCGGAAAACCGGACCTGGCTTTGCTGTACTGCCCGAACGGTGCAGCAGCGGCGGCTGTCTTTACCACCAACAAAATTGTGTCGGCGGCGGTGACGGTTTGCCGCGAGCACGTGCGCAGCGGACGCACCTTTGCCGCCGTCATCAACAGCGGCAATGCCAACGCCTGCACCGGCCAGAAAGGAATCGCCGATGCCGAGACCATGTGTCAAACCAGCGCGGAGCTGCTGGGGATTCGACCGGAACAGGTTCTGATTGCCTCGACGGGAATTATTGGACACCCCCTGCCGATTCAAACCGTCTGCGAAGGCATCCGCAAAGCCGCCGCCCGCCTCGGGGAAGGGGCTTCCGCGGGAATGAATTTTGCCAAGGCCATTCTGACAACGGACACAAAAGTCAAAAACGCCGTCCGAACCGTCAAACTGAACGGCAAAACCGTCACGCTGGCCGGAACAGTCAAAGGGGCCGGAATGATTGGGCCGAACATGGCCACGACGCTTTGCATCCTGACAACGGATGCGGCCATCCGCAAACCCCTCCTGCAGAAAGCCCTCCGTACGGCCGTGGACCAGTCACTGAACCGGCTGACGGTGGACGGGCACCAAAGCACCAACGATACGGCGATGATTCTGGCCTCCGGTCTGGCAGGCAATCGAATGATTCAGAAACAGGACGGGGCCTATCAACGTTTCGAAGCGGCCCTGACGGAGCTGTGTCTGGACCTGGCCCGGCAGATGGCCCTGGATGCAGAGGGAGCAACCCGGATGTTTACCGTTGTCATTGAAGGAGCGGCGTCGGCGGCTCAGGCCCGTCAGGCCGCCCGAGCGGTTGCCAATTATGACCTGGTGAAATGTGCCGTTCACGGAGCGGACCCGAACTGGGGACGGATTATCTGTGCGGTCGGCTCCAGCGGTGTTTTGTTAAACCCGGAAAAACTCACTTGTAAAATTGGGCAAATTACGGTATTCAAAAACGGTCAGCCGGCCGAATTTGACCCCAAAAAGGTTTCCCGAATTATCGCCCAGAAAGCCCACACGATTACCGTGTATCTGGGCGTCGGCAAACACCGGGATTTCTGTATAGGCTGCGACTTAAGTCGAGAATATATAACGATTAATGCGGACTACCATACGTAAAGTCCAACGGGAGTTTTTCCCTGGAAGAAACCGATTTTCAAACGGCATTTTGAGGTTGAAAAAACCATCAAAATGAGTACACTTGTTGCAATTTTCGAGGAAGAAAACATCTAAAAGACAAGGATTTTCTGGAAAGGATGAACCGGTGAAAACACAAAGTACAATCTGCACAGTTGGTGCAATGCTGATGCTGTCAGCCCCGGTTTGGGCTGCGGGAGAGGTTCCTGAAGCTGGGGTGGGTCTGCAATGGTTTGCGCCGTTGAGCGCCCTGGTCTGTTCTATTTTGGCCTTGGCCTTTGCTGTCTATTTTTACAAGAAGGTAATGGCTGCCCCGGCAGGCAACCCAAGGATGATTGAAATCGCTACGTACGTTCAGGAAGGCGCTTACGCTTATCTGAAACGGCAGTACAAAGTGGTGGCGGTTGTGTTTGCCGTCCTGTTTGTCATTTTCAGTGTGCTCTCTTACTATGGTGTGCAGAACCCGTTTGTGCCGGTGGCCTTTCTGACGGGCGGCTTCTTCAGCGGCCTGTGCGGCTTTCTGGGAATGAAGACGGCAACCAACGCCTCGTCCCGGACAGCCCAGGGAGCCGTGGAAAGCTTAAACCGCGGACTGCAGGTGGCCTTCCGCAGCGGTGCCGTCATGGGTCTGGTGGTGGTCGGCTTCGGCCTGCTGGATATTACGCTGTGGTATCTGATTCTGGACAAGCTGGTCTATACCGCCGCCCATATGAAGGAAGGGCTCAAGCTGTTCGGCAACTTCTATCTGGTACATCCGGGAATGGACCCGAGCCAGAAGCTGATTGAAATCACCACGACGATGATTACGTTCGGAATGGGCGCTTCGACCCAGGCGCTGTTTGCCCGTGTCGGCGGCGGCATTTATACCAAGGCGGCTGACGTGGGAGCCGACCTGGTAGGCAAGGTCGAGGCGGGCATTCCGGAAGATGACCCGCGCAACCCGGCGACGATTGCCGACAATGTCGGTGATAACGTCGGCGACGTGGCGGGAATGGGCGCCGACCTGTACGAAAGCTACTGCGGCTCGATTCTGGCGACGGCGGCTCTGGGGGCAGCCCTGCCGGCCGCGGCCCTGCAGATCAAGGGCGTCTCGCAGCTGATGGCCGTGCTGGCTCCGATGATTGTGGCGGGCATCGGCATCGTGCTGTCTATCATCGGCATCTTTATGGTACGGTGCAAAGAAGGGGCTTCCCAGAAGAACCTGCTGCGGGCACTGCTTTTGGGAACCGGCAGCAGTTCCGTGCTGATTCTGATTGCTCTGATTATTATGGCCCTGCTGGGGATGATTACATGGGGCATTTTCGGTTCCGTCGTGGCGGGGCTGCTTGCAGGCGTGATTATCGGGCAGGTTACAGAGTACTACACGTCGGATGAATACAAGCCCACCCGGGGAATCGCCGGTCAGGCGCCGATGGGGCCGGCTACAGTGATTATTGACGGATTTGCCGTGGGAATGTTTTCGACGGGCTGGTGTGTGGTGACGATTGTCATCGGGATTATTCTGGCGTTCACCAGTGCCGGCGGCTTTACAAACTTCTCAATGGGGCTGTATGGGATTGGATTTGCCGCCGTCGGAATGCTGTCCACGCTGGGAATTACGCTGGCCACGGACGCCTACGGACCGATTGCGGACAATGCAGGCGGAAATGCCGAGATGAGCGGTTTGGGCGAAGAAGTGCGGAAACGGACGGACGCTCTGGATGCGCTGGGCAATACGACGGCGGCCACGGGCAAGGGCTTTGCCATCGGTTCGGCGGCCCTGACGGCCATGGCCCTGCTGGCGGCGTACATCGAAGAAATCCGCATCTGGATAAAGAAACTTTCGATTTCCAACGGCGGTACATTCCGGGTCGGAGATGTGATTTTTACAACAGAATCGGTAAAAGTCGCTTCGGTTCTGGATTTTGTTCATGCCTACGATTTGACGATTATGAATCCGAAACTGATTTGCGGCCTGTTCATCGGCGGAATGATGGCGTTTGTCTTCTGTGCAATGACGATGAAGGCCGTCGGCCGTGCGGCGGGAGCGATGGTCAATGAAGTCCGCCGGCAGTTTAAGGAAAAACCGGGCATTATGAAGGGAACGGAGAAGCCGGATTATGCCCGGTGCGTGTCGATTTCCACCGCCGGAGCTCAGAAAGAAATGCTGGTGCCGTCCCTGATGGCGATTATTGTGCCGGTTCTGACGGGACTGCTGCTGGGAGTGCCGGGGGTAATGGGACTTCTGGCGGGCGGCCTGACTACAGGTTTTGTGCTGGCGATTACCCTCAACAACGCCGGCGGTGCCTGGGATAACGCCAAGAAGTACATTGAAAAGGGTGCCTACGGCGGCAAGAAGCTGCCGGACGGCACAAAGAACCCCGTGCACGGAGCAGCGGTTATCGGCGACACGGTCGGCGACCCGTTCAAGGACACCTCCGGACCGAGTCTGAACATCCTGATTAAGCTGATGACCATGGCCAGCGTAGTGTTCAGCGGCGTCGTGGTGAAAGTTTCGCCGATGATTGGCGAATGGCTTAGCCGAACCTTCGGGGTTGGAAATTAACGCGGCATCCTTGACGAATTCTTTCCGAAAACGTATCCTGCAGGGGCGGCCTGATGGTCGCCCCTGTTTTTTGAAGGAAGCATAAACGCACGAGGAATCTGCTTTGGCAGCCAAAAAAACGACAAAAAAGAAGCCGGCCGAGAAAACACCGACCCGGCGAAAAACCAAAAAGGAACCCATCGCACCGGACCGGCAGTTTGCGATGGCGGCGGCGGCGATTGCGCGGGACCGTCACTGCAGCGATATTGTAATTCTGGACCTGCGGAAAATCAGTCCGGCAACGAATTATTTTGTGATTGCCACCAGCACCAGCGACCGGCAGGCCCGCAGCGTCGCCGATGAGATTTCGGACGCAGGCGAGCGGTTCAATTACCCGCGGTTCGGGCGGGCCGGCTATGAACAGGGACGGTGGATTCTGCTGGATTTTGTGGATGTGGTGGTGCACCTGTTCAACGCGGAAACGCGGGCGTATTACAATCTGGAGATGCTCTGGGGAGATGCCCAGCGGCTGGAGCTGGAGGAGCCGGGCAAGCGATGAAGAACCTGCTGACGATTCTGGAGGGGCGGATTTCGGAAGCCCTGCGGCAGGCAAGCGGGCTGAACGAGGCGGCGGCACTGGTGAGCCCGTCAAAAAACCCGGCCTTTGGAGATTACCAGGCCAATGGGGTAATGGCCGCCGCCAAGCAGCTCAAAACAAATCCGAGACAGTTAGCCGAGCAGGTCGTCCGTCTTCTGCAAATAGACGACTTGTGCGAAACCGTCGAGATTGCCGGCCCGGGATTTATCAATCTGCGGCTGAAATCTTCTCTGTTGGAGCAGCGGCTGCTGGGGATGTTCGCCGACCCGGTTCGACTGGGGATGGAACCGGCGGAAAAACCGCAAACCATCGTGGTGGATTATTCCGGGCCGAACATCGCTAAGGAAATGCACGTCGGCCATCTGCGAAGCACCATCATCGGCGACTGGATTGCCCGTGTCCACGACTTTGAAGGCCATCACGTCATCCGCCAGAATCATATCGGCGACTGGGGGACGCAGTTCGGGAAAGTAATCCTTGCACTTTGGCATATATGCATGGGAGAGAAAGTTCACAAGAAAGAATACTATGTTGAAGAACTAAAAGAGCTTAAAGAAAACAAAGATAATCCTTATACATTGCTTAGTATTTGCACAAGAATTCGTGATCGACACAATGCCGATTATGAAAATGACCAAACAGAGGAATATGGAAATGGTGAAAAGGTTTTTGGACCTTTCCTGTCAGAACTCCCCAATCGCAATAAAAATGAAATCTGGCCCAAACTTTTATATGCTTACCAATACGTAAATTTTCTTGATGACGTTCTGGAAAAAATGAACCTAACAATATACACTCGAGAAATTATCAACAACAAAGCTCAAAAAAAAGAAATACCATACCAAGACCTTACTCGTTATGTAACAGTAATGTTACAACGAAGCAACGAGATGACAGACAAACAAGAATATGACGCATGGAAGTTCGTTACAAAGACCACTCTTCGTCACTGCAATGAAATTTATCAGCAGCTTAATATCACATTAAAAGACGACGATGTTAGAGGAGAAAGTTTTTACGCCTCGATGCTGCCGGAGGTAGTCAGGGAGCTGCGGCAGAAAGGGCTGGCCGTCGAGTCAGAGGGGGCGGTGTGCGTATTTCCAAAGGGGTTTGTCGGCAAGGACGGCTCTCCCCTGCCGTTTATTATTCAGAAATCCGACGGTGCCTATCTGTATGCAACGACGGATTTGGCGGCCCTGCGGTTTCGGATTCAGCAGCTGGGAGCAGACAAGATTGTCTATGTGACGGACGCACGGCAGACGCTCCATTTTCAAATGCTGTTCGAGACAGCTCGTGCGGCGGGCTGGACGGACAGCCGGGTGGAGCTGGTGCACGTGACGTTCGGCACGATGCTCGGGCCGGACGGGCGGCCGTTTAAGACACGCGAAGGCGGCACGGTCAAACTGAAGGACCTGCTCGAGGAGGCCGTGGAAAAGGCGCGGGCGGTCGTCGAGGAAAAGAATCCTTCTCTCCCTGCCGAACAAAAGGCGGCCATCGCGCGGGCGGTAGGAATCGGGGCGGTCAAATACGCCGATTACGCCAACAATCGCGATACGGACTACGTGTTCAGCTTCGACAAGATGCTGGCAATGGACGGCAATACGGCCCCGTATATGCAGTATGCCTACGCCCGCATCCGCTCCATCGAGCGCAAGGCGGCGGGCAAAGAAGTGGATGTGGAGCGGGAACTGGCGGGAATCGAGCGGGTTGTCCTGTCGGATGCGGCGGAAATCGAGCTGGCCAAGAAACTTATCAGCTATGAGCAGGCGATTGAATCGGCGGCGGCCTCGTACCGGCCGAATCTGCTGACGGCCTACCTGTACGACCTGTCGCAGTCGTTCAGCCGGTTTTACAATGCCTGTCCGGTGCTGGGGGCGCCGGCAGATGTGCGTCCGAGCCGCCTGCTCCTGTGCGAACTGACTGCACGGGTCATTCGGCACGGAATGCAGGACCTTTTGGGGATAGAAACTCCCGAACAGATGTAGCCGGCGGCCCTATTAAGCCCCTGTGGCCGACATAATATTCACACGGCTCAATTTGACCCCCTTCAGACTGGTCATCCGGTCGGCCAGCGACTGGATTTCCTTTACTTTCCCTTTGAGGATAATGACCTCCAGACAATTGTGATGGTCCAGATGGACGTGGGTTGTGGTGATAATATGGAGAAGGTGGCTGTGCTGAAGATGGGTAAGTTTTGCAGTCAAGCCGGTCAGATGATGGTCATAAATTAACAGAATCGCCGCCACGGCATCCGCCGAGGGGTCGGCCAATTGCTGCTGCTCCAGCCGCGCCCGAATCAGGTCACGCACGGCCTCGGAGCGGTTCGGATACCCCTGCTTTTCAATCAGGCCGTCAAATTTGGCAAGAAGCTCCTGCTCCAGCGAGATTCCCACGCGTTCAATTTTGCTCATATTTCAACACTCCAAACCCGTTTTCAACAGATTGTAATACAGCCGGCAAAAAAACAAATTTTTATTTGACACAGTAGCACGAAATCTATATTTTTATGCACTCTGGTAGCAAAAATATGTAAATAGTATGCGCTTTTTCAGGAGAAGGGTTATGAAGCCATGTCTGGGTGTTCTTCTTTTCGTTTCCGCCGCGGTGTGCGTGCGGGCCGATGAACCGACTGTCGCCGTGATTACACACCGTCAGCTGCAAGCCGTAAACCAATATGGAGTCGGCACTTACAATGCAACCGACAAGGTGGTTCTGGAGGGGATTGTTTTGAATGCCCCCGAAATGATCCTCAATCCCGCCCCGGGAACCGGATTTATGGGCGGGCAATGGCAGATATACTTTCAGGGGGAGGGGGATGACCATGCCGGCACGGCCGTCTGGCTGGGGCAATACTATCACAAGGTCACCACAGGCAATCCCAATGACAGTTATACCCATGAAGAGCTGCTGGCGGAGCTGTGCCGGATTAATGCGGACCCCGTCACGCGGTATTTTTTTGCTCCGGGCGATCGAATCCGTGTGACGGGCTGGTACAAATTTTACGGAGGGAAAACCAATATCAACGAGCAGCACCAAAAAAATCCGTTCTTTGATTTTCAAATTGAGCTGGTCAAACCGGCCGTCGGTCTGCCCGAGCCGGAAGCCATTACCCTGGCCGACCTGAAAGATGCTCAGAACCAGTTCATCTTTGACCCCAACCGCAACAGCGGTCCGGAATATTATCAGGGACGGCTTGTCCGTATAGAAAATGTTCGGATTATCAATCCGGCAAACTGGGGGCCTGATATGACCCTGACCGTTGAAGACGGACTGGGACGCACGTTCCCGGTAAAACTGGGAATCGGAAAAGGGTTTCTGAAATATCCCGCTCCGGAGGGATGGATAGATATAATCGGGATTCTGGACCAGGAAGCACCGGGATGCACCCTTTGCAATTACGGGTATCGTCTGTGGGTGCCGAACTATGACGGCAACGGTCTGGTGCTGACCGATCGGGGACATCGACGAGGAAATCTGCCGGGCGACCTGAATTCGGATTATTCGGTCGATTTGTATGACCTAGCCGAACTGGCCGGACAATGGCTGACGATGGTGCCGGGCTTGTGCGGATGTCCGTAAGATTCTTTCATCAAAAAGGGGTTACCCTGCTTGAGCTGCTGAGCGTTCTGGCCGCAGCGGGGATGCTGATTGCCCTTCTGGTTCCCTCGCTGCGTCGGGCTCGGCTTCAGGCCAAAATTCTGGCGGTTCATTCTGACCTTCGGCAGGTCAGTGCGGCCTTGACCTGTTATTTCAGCGACCGGCGGAAATACCCGCCGACGCGGGAGGACTGTAGCGCCGGTTCCCTGCGGGCTCATTTGTACCAATTGCCGCGAGAATTAGCGGAGGGCGATTACCTGCCCGGCGTTTCGCTCGGAGAAGCAAAAGCCGTGCAGATGGAAGACAAATTTCATCCGGGATATACCTATAAATACCGCAGCGTCGGGGAATGCATCCGAGACCGCAATCAGATTTCCCGCTGGATTCGGAGCCGATTGTGGGTGCCGGACGGTTTTCCGGCCGAAAGCAGTCTTCAGGAGGAGCAAGGACAATGGTATTCCGAACCGGAAAAGTCGCCGGTGGAATGGGTTGTGTTCAGTCTGGGGCCGAATTTTGATGAAGAACAGCTCTGGACGGAAACCGGGGGACGCTATCCGGTCCCCCGCCAGACCTGGCTGAGCGGCGATTTGCAAAAAGGTTTTCTGGTTCGTCTGCGGATGAAAAACGGATGGGAACTGGGAACATTGGAGAGCCGGCCGTGAATTCGAAAAATATTCTGCTGGTTTTGGGCCTTATTCTTTTGCCGATTGTCGGATGCCGACAAGGGCGGGAAGACAAGACATCAGGGGCTTCTATTGCTGTCACCAACACATATCTGCTCTCAGCCGTAAGGGACCTGACGGACGGAATGGTTCCGGTCTTTTGTCTGAGTGAGCCGGGGATGTGTCCGGGCCATTTCGACCTGTCGCCGGATTGCCTTCAGCAGCTTCGAAACAGCCGCGTTCTGCTTCGATTTGATTTTCAGTCAGGGCTGGAAAAACAGCTTCAGCGAATGAATCTGCCGATCAGACCGATTGAGGCGCCGCCGGGGCTTTGTATTCCGCAGACTTATCTTCAGGTGTGCCGACAGGTTTGTGAGGCCCTTGAAGCTTCTTTTCCTGAACACAAAGCCCTCCTGACTCGGCGGATGGCCGAGCTGGAGCTTCAGGTACATCAAGCCGCAGAACAAATCCAAATGCGGATGGAGCAAGCCGGCCTTCGGAATCAGCCGGTTCTGGCGTCCCGTCATCAGGCCGAGTTCGCCCGATGGCTGGGTCTGAACGTCGTCGGGATGTTTCGGTCGGCTGACCAGATGAATCCCGCAGAAATTGCCGACTGTCTGGAAATCGGCCGACGGCATCAGGTGCGTCTGCTGCTTGCCAACCGGCAGGAAGGCACGGGGCCGGCGGAGCGAATGGCCGCTGTACTGGGGGCACGCGCCGCCGTCCTGAGCAACTTTCCTTCCGCAAACAGCGGCGCAAAAAGCCCGTTTTTTCAGATGCTGGAAACGAATCTTGAAACCCTTTTGCCGTAAAAGCGGTGCAGGATGGCGATTTCGATTTCTCTGTCCGATATTCAGGTCCGCCGCGGCGGGCGGACGATTTTGTCGGTGGAACAGCTGACCATTCCGGCAGGCGGTTTTACCGTGCTGGCGGGTCACAACGGAGCCGGCAAGACAACCCTGCTGAAGGTCTGCTGCGGTCTGATTCGCCCCACACGGGGAATCGTGCGGCTCAACGGACAGGAGATTTTCCGCGGCTGGAAAGGACGATTCGGACCGTACCGCAATCCAATCGGCTATGTTCCTCAGCAGACGGAAACCAACGCCCATCTGCCGTTTACCGTGCAGGAGGTGGTCTCGATGGGACTGCCGGGCCGCCTGTTCGGCCGGCAAACGGCCCAGGACCGGCAGACCGTCCTGCAGCGACTGGATGAGATGGGGCTGGCTGAACAAAGCGGGCAGACATTCCGTTCCTTGTCCGGCGGACAGCAGCAGAAGGTCCTGATTGCCCGGGCCATGGCCGCCAACCCCCGACTGCTGCTGCTGGATGAGCCGGGAACTTATCTGGACCCGTTCTGGAAAAAACAGCTCGGCGAGATTCTGCAGCGGCTGCACTCCACATATTCGCTGACGATTGTAATGATTTCCCATGACTGGGACTGGATTCCGGAGTGCTGCCGGCAGGTTGTTCTTCTGGAGTGCGGACGGGTGCGGTTTGCCGGAAGCCGTCAGGATTTCTCGGACCGCACGACGGAACTGTATCGAATCGGACCGGCCGACAGATGACAAGGAACAAAAAATGGATGCCTATTTTCTGCCCATTATCCTGACGGCCCTTTTCTGCGGAATGGGAATCAGTCTGCTGGGGGTCTTTATCGTCGGGATGCGGATGCCGTTCATCGGAAGCTGTCTGTCCCACGCGGCGATGGTCGGAGCGGTTGCGGCGGCTCTTGTGAATCAGAATCCGATAATCGGAGCCGTGCTGCT
The DNA here is from genome assembly GCA_037479115.1 of Anaerohalosphaeraceae bacterium. Taxonomy (NCBI): domain Bacteria; kingdom Pseudomonadati; phylum Planctomycetota; class Phycisphaerae; order Sedimentisphaerales; family Anaerohalosphaeraceae; species Anaerohalosphaeraceae bacterium. The sequence continues at coordinate 18,927 of JBBFLK010000009.1, forward strand.
GTCGACGGCGGCTTCGGGATGGGCGGCCTTTCTGCCCGCTCATCAAAACCGGCTGGACGCCAATACCGGCCAAGCGGTTCTGCTGGCCTTTCTGATGGGGCTTGTGTTTTTGGGAGTGGGTATCGAACAGAACCGGCGCAGCGAAATGCTGGCCCTGCTGTGGGGTAATGTCCTGTTTGCAGGCTGGGATACGGCAGCGCTGAGCGGCCTTCTGTTCGGACTGCTGATTTTGTTTCTCACCGCTTTTGACGGAGAAATGAAAGCCATTCTCTTCAGCCGTTCTCTGGCAGCCGCCACGCGCCCGTATTCAACGCTGATTTATTTTCTTTTCCTGTGTTTGACCGGGCTGATGATTTCCGTGACGCTCCAGACCGTCGGGGGGCTGCTGCTGTTCAGTCTGCTGGTTTGTCCGGCGGCAGCGGCCTATCTGCTCGGACGGGGCTATCGAGCGGTTGTTTTTCTGGCGATGCTGTTCGGCGTGCTGTCCGCCGGATTCGGCCTTGTGATCTCCTATTTTCTCCGTCTGCCGACCGGCGCATGCATTGTTCTGGTCGGCACACTGTTTTTTTTGCTTGCCGCCGGACTGAAAATGCTCTTTCATATTCGGGAATGCGGGAATGAGTGTTGTATTGAACACAAAGCAGGATAATCAGACCAGTTTTGTGAAATGTGAGAAGAGAACGCTTTTTATCAAAGAAAGGAACAAAATGAAAAATCTTCTTTTGATGGCTGTCATCGTGTCGGCGGTTCAAGGGGTCTGCCGTGCAGAAGGAAACGAGAATTTTTGGCAGCGGGAGTCGCTGACCAATGGATTTGCGGGTCTGAATGAACTCTGGGAACCGTCGGGGGTTCAGCTCGGGCTGAGTCTGACAAGCATTTACCAGCAGAATGCCCGCGGGGGAATCAGTACGCATCGGCATCAGGGGCGCTGGTCGGGCAGTTATGACCTCGAACTGGATACGGATATGGAGCGGCTGGCCGGTCTGACAGGCGGCACGCTGTATCTGCATGCCGAAGGAACATGGCCCCGGCGCGATATTGACGCAACCTCCGTTCAGTCATTATTCGGCGTCAACGGGGATTTTGCCCCGCGCGAGGCCTTCAATCTGATTGAACTGTGGTACGAGCAGAGTCTTTGGGACGATACGCTTCGGGTGCGGTTTGGGAAAATTGATATGACCGGCGGGTTTGAATGCCGGGGCTGTCCGGTCTCGTTTGACTGCAGCCGATATGCCAACGATGAAAACACCCAGTTTCTCAATTCGGCCCTCGTGAACAACCCGACGATTCCGTTTCCGGATTACGGGATTGGAGCAATCGTCCTGTGGGCGCCTTCTGATCTGTGGTATATCTCCTTCGGAGCGGCGGACGCTCAGGCGGACAAGCGGGAAACAGGGCTGAACACCGCCTTTCATCAGGAGGACTACTTTGTGTATATGGCCGAGACGGGGCTGACGCCTGTCTTTTCCTCCGCCAAGGGGGCCCTGCCGGGAACGTATCGCGTTGGTGTCTGGTACGACCCGCAGCCGAAACCCGCTCTGGATGAAAGCCGATTCTATCGGGACGACACAGGCTTTTATCTGAGCTTTGACCAGATGCTCTGCAAAGAAAACAGCAATCCGGACGACAGCCAGGGGCTCGGAACCTTTTTCCGCTACGGCTATGCGAATGGGCGGTCGAACGCCGTCAGCCGGTTTTACAGCGGCGGCATCCAGTATGAAGGGCTTTTCGAGGGACGCGATGCGGATGTGCTGGGCGTCGGCTATGCACACGGGGTATTAAGCGACCACAGCGGAAGCCCGTTTACGGAAGATTTTGAAAGTGTGCTGGAGGCGTACTACGCCTGGAAGGCGGCCGGCTGGATGACCATTACACCGTCGATTCAGTATGTGACCAATCCGGGCGGGATGGGCGGGTCGAAAGATGCCGTCGTGGCGGGCGTGCGGACGGTGATTACGTTCTGAACACGGAAAAGACAGCGGGGTTGAACGATTGGATTCCCGCCTTCCTTCTTCGCTAAAGCTTCGAAGGACAGGTCGCGGGAATGACCGTATAAGACAGGGATAATTTAATTTAAGACAAGAATGACATTTTTCTAAAACAGGGAGCTTTGTATGCATATGGCGGATGCGTTGCTGTCGCCGGCGGTCGGCGGGACGATGTGGGCTGTCAGCGCCGGTCTGCTGGGCTATTCGTGCAGAAAAATCCGGCAGGAGTTTCAGGAAAGCAAAATCCCGCTGATGGGGGTAGCCGGGGCGTTTGTGTTTGCGGCCCAGATGCTCAACTTTACGATTCCGGGTACCGGTTCCAGCGGGCACCTGGGCGGCGGGCTGCTGCTGGCTGTTCTGTTGGGACCCTGGGCGGGGTTCGTGACAATGGCCTCAATTCTGGTTATCCAGGCCTTGTTTTTTGCCGACGGCGGATTGCTGGCTCTCGGGTGCAACATCTTTAATCTGGGTTTTTGGACCTGTTTTGTTGCCTATCCGTTAATTTACCAGCCGATTGCCGGAAAAAATCCGACTCGAAAACGCGTTGTTTGGGGCTCGATGCTGGCAGCAGTTGTCGGTCTTCAGCTGGGGGCCTTTTCTGTCGTGATGGAAACGGTTTTGTCCGGCATCACCGAGCTTCCGTTTGGGCTGTTTGTGCTGGCGATGCAGCCGATTCATCTGGCGATCGGAATCGTGGAAGGGATGGCTACAGCGGCGGTCGTCCTGTTTGTTCTGCAAAACAAGCCGCAAATCATCCTTTCGCCGCAAACCGCCCTGCCCGGCTCCTCTATTCGCAGGACGGCGTTGGTGTTTTTGACAGCGGCCCTTGTGCTGGGCGGAGCGGCCAGCTGGTTTGCCTCGACTCATCCGGATGGACTGGAATGGTCGATGGCGCGGGTATCGGGCAAAGAAGAACTGGAATCGCCGGAAAAAGGCATTCATTCCTCTCTGGCTCAAATCCAGGAGAAAACAGCGATTCTGCCGGATTACAGCTTCAAGACGGCCCACGCGGAAGAATCCGACAGCGAACACTGGCCCGCCGTGGATGTCGGGACAAGCGTATCCGGGATTGCCGGCGGTCTATTGACTTTGGTGCTGACGGCGGGAATTGCCGCGGCAATTAAAACGGCTCATCAAAAGCCGAATACCCGGGCCTCATAAGTCCCAGCGCCGCATCACCTTGATTCGGCCTTTGCATAAGCCCAGGCACCCGCGCGGGTGTCGGGCTCCTTTTGTGTTGACGCTGACCGCTGGGCTTCCTGGAGCCATTTTTGGGCTTCGGATGAATTCTTCGGTACGGCCTGTCCTTTTAGGTACATCTTGCCCAAAGCAGCTTGCGCCCGAGGGAATCCGTTTTCGGCCGCACGCCGAAACCATTCGACAGCTTCGTGGAGATTCTGTTCAACTCCCCAGCCCCTGTAATACAGCCATCCGAGGGCATATTGGGCGGGGGCGGCATTCTGCTGAGCAGCTTTTCGGAACCACTCGGCCGCCTGCTGATAATCCTGTTCCACACCCAAACCCTGATAATACATCAGGGCCAGATTGTTTTGAGAAGGAGCAAATCCTTTTTCGGCGGCGCCGCGATACCATTTTTCGGCCTGTTCATAATCCTGCGGGACACCCTGGCCGTTGGCATACATCAGCCCCAGTGCATGACAGGCGGCGGAAACGCCCTGCTCGGCGGCGGGCCGAAGCCATGAAAGCGCCTGGGCATAATCCGGCGATTCCTGTTCCAGATACAGAATACCCAATCCGGCCTGAGCCTGAGGAATTCCGGCTTCCGCCAGCGGGCGAAGCAGGTCGAGGGCTTTCTGCGAATCGGGTTTGACGCCGCGGCCTTTCAGATACATACGGGCCAGATTGTTGGCCGCAGCGGGCAGATTGCGTTTCTGGGCCTGTTCATACCAATAGACCGCCCGCGGATAGGACTGAATGACCCCTTGTCCGTCCTCATACAGAAGGCCGAGCATATTCTGAGCCGGCGCATAGCCCTGATTGGCGGCCTGTTTCATCCATTTGGCGGCCTTTCGAACATCCTGTTTGGTGCCCAGGCCTTCCCGATACATCATCCCCAGCGTGTACTGGGCCTGCGGATTTCCATCCAGAGCGGCCCTGCGAACCAGCCCAAAGGCCCGGACGGGGTCCTGGACCGTTCCCTCGCCCCGCAACGACAGCAGACCGTAATTCTGCAGGGCCCAGGGATGCCCCTTCTCCGCGGCGGCCGCAAACAGTTCCGCCGCACGGTCGGGATTCCGCTCGACTCCCTGTCCGTTCCAGTAGCAGAGGCCGAGATTGTTTTGTGCAGGAGAAAACCCCTGTTCGGCAGACAACCCATACCAGTAGGCGGCCTTTTGGGGGTCCTGTCCAACACCGAGTCCCTCTTCGTACATCAGGCCCAGATAAAATTGAGCCCGCTTATCTCCGGATTCAGCCGATTGACTCCAAATCTCCGCCGCCGCATCATACTCCTTGCGCTGATACGCACTCCATCCCTTTTCGAATGAACCGCTGCAGCCGGCGGTAAAGACCGATAAAAACACCCCTATCAGCATCCCGCTGAATCGATTGGTGCCGTTTTCCGCCCTGCAGCTGAATCCCATGATGTCCGCCATATTTTGTGCTCCTGAAAAAGATTGTTTCCGGAGCAAGCCATCGGCGAGCGGGCCGGGGCGGTTAAGTTAAATTTTCATAAAGAGCCGTCTTCCAGACCCGATGAATGCACCAAGTGCGGGCCCGGCTTACAGCACCGGGCCGCAGCCGATTTGCGGGAAATCGAGAGAGTTGACAAAGAACGGGAAATCCGGAGGCGGGGCCGTTTCCGGAAAGACGCAGGTCAGGACGAGAAAGGTCCGTCCGGCAAAAACAAGAAGGCCCTGGTGAATGCTTCGGCCTTCGGCGGCCGGGACGGTGTGTTTAAACAGAACGGCTGGATGTCCGAAATACAGCGTCGTCTGGCGGACAAGCCGGCCGTCCGAGGAAAGACGGGCCCGGGCAGCCAGATAATCCTGAATAAAGCCCTGCTGAAAAGAGGGACGGTCGGCCGAATCAGACAAAAACCGCCGGACAGTCAGATGATAGGCGGTGCGGCCGTCCGCCGCAGCGGCCTGACAGGAAACGGTATAACTGTTCGGGTCCTGCTCAAGCCGGTGCTGAACGGGAGGCGAAGGAAACAAGACGGAAAATCCCTCATCTTCTGAAACATATCGGACCTGCCCTGAAATGCGTTCCGTCAGATACGGATGTCGCCGGACAAGTTCACCCAGACGGACTTGTGCATCAACAAGCAGGTCCTGTTCTTTCTTAGCCAACAGATTTTTTTTCTGCTCGGAAGCATCAACCCCGTTCAGCTCCGCCAGCAGGGCCCACACATAGGAGGAAACGGGCTGGGTTTCCGCCAGTCGAAGACTGAGGAACAGCTGTGCCCAGCCGTTGGCCGACAGAGCCGCCTGCCGATACCAGAACAGGGCTTGTTCAGGATTGTGCGGTACTCCCCTGCCTTCTTCGTACAGAGCCGCCAGAGCAATTTGAGCATCCGCATCCCCGGCAAGGGCCGCCGCCCGATACCAGTAAGCGGCCTGAGACCAATCCTGAGGAAGCTGACGGCCTTCGGCATACAGGAAGCCGAGCAGATACTGGGCCCCGGCATCTCCCGATTGGGCCTGCTGAAGGAGTACGGCCGTTTCCGGATTGTCCGCAGCGCTCTGGGCCAAAGCACACAGACCGGCTCCAAAGAGCCATTCGGTGGCAAGCAGAATTCCGCAAATCCGGATACAATTCATCGGAGCAGCAATCAGCGGGATTTGGCGGCCCGTTCCACCTGCTCGAGGTATTCGCGGACATTGTCGCGCGGGTCAATCTGCTGAGCCCGCCGAAGCAGCGGAATGGCCTCTTCATACTTGCCCTGCTGTACCAGCAGCTGGGCATGGCGGATTCGGGCCTGGGCTTCGTATTTCTCGATGGCCGCCGCCCGCTCGAAGTAAAAGACCGCCTTTTCCGAATTATTCATCTTGCCCCAGTGCTGTCCGAGCAGGATGAGGGCCTCTCCGTCCAGCGGGTCAATCGCGATAATTTCCTCCAGCAGGCGAATCTGCTCTTCACTGCCGGCGCCTTCGGCCACAGCAATCCGGGCCTGGAGCTTGAGCATTTCCACCTTCAGAGCATCAGTGAACTGTCCTTCAAAGGCCTGCTGCATCCGCTCGAGCAGCTGCCGGCTTTCCGCCAGCGCTCCGCGGGCCATCAGGGCTCTGGAGGCCCGAAGAAGCCGTTCGGCGGGCACAGACAGTTTCTGCTCGAGGGCCCGGGTATAGGCCCTGACCGCGGATTCATACAGTTCTTCATTGATGTAAATATCGCCCAGAAGCAGCAGACTTTCGGCGGTCGAACGGCCCAGGGTGTCCAGCCACTCAAAAATCTCGGCGGCTTTGAGCGGTTTGTTCATTCCGAGAGAGGCGTTGGCAAGAAGAAGCCACAAATCCGCTCGGTCGGGGGTCTGCCGGAGCAGTGATTCACAGAGGGCGGCGGCTTCCGGGTACCGCTCCTGCCGGAACAGACTTCGTGCCAGCCCCATTTTCCAGTCCATTGTAGCCGGGTCCAGCAAAACCGCCATCCGGTAGGACGACTCGGCCGCCAGATGGTCATCCAGCGAGGCATAGGCGAACCCGAGCAGACCGTAGGTGACGGCATCGGAACCGCCCAGCTCCATCACTTTGGTGAATGCGGCGGCGGCACCGGCAAAATCGCTGTTCCGGATGCAAATCAGGCCTAAATTGCGCCATGCCCGCCGAAATTTGGGAAACTTCTGCACGGCCTGCCGATAAGCAGCGGCCGCCTCATTCAGTTTCTCCTGCTGAAAATAAATGTTGGCCAGCGTAAAATCAAAAACGGCGCTGGCAGCGGCGTTTCGAGTCAGCTCTTTTTGAATAGCAGAAGCCGCCTCGTTCATTTTATCCGACGATATCAGATTCAGGATTTTCAGAAGCCGCTCGCGTTCTTCGGCAGTCAGGCGGGGCTCAATATCCGTCTCCGCCAGATAGCTTTCCGCCAGACGCTGCTGGAAGGACGGCTGATTCCAGAAGGACAAAAAAGACTCCGGCAGCGGCCGTGCCGATTCCTCCGCCCGGCACAGAACCCCGCTAAACGGAGATACACTCACCATCAGAGCCAGAATCGCAGAACGACGAATCATAGAAACCATGCTTTTTATCCTTTCGGAAACGTAATCGGTACCCGCATACGAAACTTCACCGGCTGACCGTTTCGCCGGCCGGGTTCAAATTTCCACTGTTTGACGGCATTCAGAGCGGGCTTTTCGAAAATCGGGTCGGTACTGGACTGGACGGTCGGATTTTCGACCCGTCCCTGTTCATCGACGACAAAAATAATATAGACCGTTCCGGGCGTTTTCTTCCGGAGCTCTTTGGTCATCAGCGGACTGGGCTGATAAATCACCCGCGGCTTCTGGTCGAGGTCCGCAATCGAAAAAAGGGCCTCGGCGTTTTTGGTTTCCGCCGCAACATTCTGCAGGGAGACGGCAAAATCTCCCTCCATCCAGCTTCCGCTGAGCGTCGGATTCAGCGCCAGCGTCAGCTGCTCGAGCGTCAGCGGCGGCGCCTCTTCGGTCAGCTCCGGCGGACTGTCTTCGGGCTCCGGTTCCTGCGGCGGCTTTTCCTCCGGCGGCGGAGGCGGAGCATCCAGTCTGGCTGTATCAACAGGACGCAGAATCAAATCCGCCGCAGGGGGCTTGGCCAGGGTCTGCATCAGCGGCAGAATCAGGAAAAACAGCAGGGTCAACCCGATGCCGCCCAGCAGAACCGCCAGACGTTGAAACACTCTCCAGAACCAGCGAAACAGTGCACGCATATGCCGCCAATCCCACCTGCTTACGGGCTGCCTTGTCGAGACGCGACACTCACTTTGACCGCGCCGGCCAGTTTGGCCTCATCAATGACCCGAACCAGCTGGCCGGACGGAGCCCCCTGATCGGCCTGAATAATGACGGGCACCTGTTCTTTCTGCAGCATGCGCTTCACAAGGGGCTGGATGCCGCTAAAGCCGATCTCGCGTCCCCCGTACACCACCTGTCCCTTGTCGGTCAGCGCTATCAGGATGCTGTTTTTCTCCAGACGCACCGAGGAGGCCGCCTGCGGTTTGTCCACTTCGATTCCGGTCTCCTCCACAAACGTGGTCGTCACAATAAAGAAAATCAGCAGAATAAAGACGCAGTCCATCAGCGGGGAAATGTCAATCCCGACATCCTGATTGTCATCGGATGCGATTGAACGAAAACGTCCCATCAGTTGTCTCCTTTTGACCGGAGGATTTGTTTATAAAGATGCTGGGTACAGACGGTTTCCAAATGAGCCAGAAAGGCCCTGTATCGGTTCTGCTTTCGAACCAGCTGATAATGAAAAAACAGACCCGGCAAAGCAATAATCAGACCGGTTTCCGTCGTGATAAGGGCTTCGGAAATGCCGCCGGCCACCATCGCCATGGTTTTTTCTCCGCCGCTGCCGGTCGCCAGCGCCGAAAACGTCGCCAGCATCCCGGTAACGGTTCCCAGCAGACCGAGCAGTGGCGCCAGTCCGACGCAGATTTTCATCACCCGCAGGTCTCTTTCAAACGGTCCCAGCTCGGCGGTTTTGAGTTCTTCAAAGAACAAAACACAGTCTTTCAGTGTGGAAAAACCGCTTACTTCGTTCAGAATTCGTCCGACGGTACCCCGGCGCAGATTCGGCTGTTCGAGCCACTGGCGCCAGGTTTTTTCGCGGATTCGGGTAAATCCCTTTTCCGCAAATCGGAGCCACAGATGAACCCCCAGCCCGAACATCACAATACCCACGGCGGCGATGGCCGTCATGGCCCACCCGCCGGACAGCCAGATGCTCCAGGCCTCCCCCAGAAACCTCTGCATCGGTTCGGGCAGAAACCGAAGCATCTCGGAAATCTGATTGGGAAGATTCAGTTCGCTCACTGGACCTCCTGACGACTTGATGCATTTCGGCTCATCTGGCCGACCAGACGGTCCTGGTGGTCCAAAATCGGCAGATGAGCATCTCTGTGCTGCTCAAAGGCCTTCTGGACCTGTCGGGGATGCGCATCAATTCGGATAAAGGAGTCTTTGCGGTCGAGCAGGAGCTCCAGAGGCGTATTGGCAGGCCGGGCCAGCAGCTCCTGGACCTGCACGGAACCCAGGTATTTGCCGGCCTTGTCCACGACAAAAATCCGCTCGAGAGAATCCTCGTTTTCGAGGGCCAGAATCTGTACAAGGATTTCGGCGATTTTGGTCTGCGGTTCCGCCTGCACAAACGGCGGAATCTGGACAGACGGCTGGACGGCCGGCTGTTCCTGCACCGGTTCAGCGGCGGCCGCCGGAGCCGACGAAACCGACGGGGCATGGGCGGCGGCTTTGGCCAGTTCGTTCAGAAACGCAAAGGCCGTCTTTTCCATCTGGTTGAGAATCCCTTTGGATTTGCGGGACAGAAAAGCATGAATCAGCAGCGAAGGAATCGCCACAATCAGACCGAATTCCGTTGTAATGAGAGCCTCAGAGATGCCGCCGGAAAGGGTTTTGACATCTCCGGAGCCGAACACGGTAATCAATTTAAAGGTGTTGATGATGCCGGTCACCGTTCCCAGAAGCCCCAGCAGCGGTGCACAGGCGGCGCTGACAGCAATAAAGGGAAGGAACCGCTCCAGTTTCAGACGAACCGCCAGGATTTTTTCATACAGAATCTCCTCGACGAGCTCCCGCGGCTCGTTCATGTGCTCGACACCGACCCGGAGCATCTGTCCAATCGGGCCCCGGATGGCGCGGGCTTTTTCCTTCGCCTCGGCGGAATCCATTTTCGAGACCGCTTTAAGAAAGGCGTTGATTTTTCTGGCGGAGGGCATTCGTATCCAGAGCATGCTGAACCACTTGAACAAGGCCACCAGAAACGCCGCACCCGCCAGGGCGAAAATCGGTATCATCACCGGGCCGCCCTTCTGAATATGCTCCAGAAGGGATTCACGAGTCTGTTCAATTTTGCGGGCATTGCCGAGGGTCGGGTCCAGCGGAAACAGCCCCTGAGATGTTTCAATCAGTTCGGCGGCGGCCTGGGCAATCTGCGGATTTTCAAACGGCAGAACGGTCGGCTCCAGAGAGCCGAGCTGCTGTTCTACGGTGCCCACAACTCGCCCGTCATGAGAACGGAACAAAGCAATCGGCCCCAGCAGGACAAATGTCCCTTTCTGCACCAGACCGGTGGAATCTACGGCGGTGCCTTCGAAGCGGGCCCCGCCGAGCGCTTCTTCCAGACGGTCCAGAGCCGTCAGGAGCAGACGGCCCTGCGCTTCATAGATTTCCATCGGACTGAGGGTTCGGTTTTCCGCCGCCAGTTTGGCCTCTTCGAGCACTGACCGATACCGCTGAAGTTCGGCAATATGAAGGCGAGATTCGAAATTGCGGATGTATTCTCCCAGCAGGCCGGACAAATAAGACGCCTCCTCCTGACGGGCCTTGATTTCATTGCGGAGGGTGCTCAGGTCCAGCGTGCGTCCGTCGAGCAGGCGGGAAGTCTGCTGGTACTGCCGGCGGACTTCGAGCAGCCGGTTTTCCAGCTCGTTGATTCGCCGGTTCAGAGGCAGCAGCTCCTCGGCCATCTGCTGCCGGAAGGCAGCCAGTTCGGCCAGACTGTCATCCAGTTTCTGCTGAATTTTCTGAACGGAGGCATTGACATCCGCCGTCTGGTTCTGACCGTATCCGACGGAAACAAGCCCCAGAGCCGGGAGAATGACGGCCAGAGTTCGATGCAGAATGATTGTTCGAAAAGACCGTATCATGCTGATTCCTTATTTACTGAATGGTTAAAGGCAGAAGAACATAAGAAGCGGTTTTCTCATTTTTCAATATGGCGATTAAATCGCTGACAGAGCCGGCGATCTCCGGTTTCACGGTCCAGTTCCACCGGTTTTCATCCGGAAATCCGAAACCGCCTGCGGTCTGGGCCGGATTGCTGAAATATCCGCAGCTGATGCCGACATAGACGGCGGCAACTTCCTGCGAGGTGCCGTCCGGAAGCGTGCGGATTTCGCTGACGGCCGTAATTTCCTTGTGAAACTTATCCACTTCATTCAGAATGCCCACCACATTCTGGAAGCGTTCGGACAGAGACTGGCGGGACGAATCCGATTTCGCGGCAATCCGCTGACTGAGGGGCTTGACGTGCTGACGAAGCGGTTCGGGCAGACGTTCCAGCAGAGCACAAACCCGCTCCTCCATCCGGCTGACGAGCTTTTTCAGCACAGAAGAGGCATCCAGCAGCCGCTCTTTTTCTTCGAGCATTTCATCGCGTTTGCGGTCGGCTTCGGCAATGCTGGCATCCGCTTCGCGGATTTTATTTTCAACCGATTCTATCTCCCGCTCCAGCAGGGCTATCCGTTCGGCCAGCAGCTCCTTGGCCAGGGCAAAATCCCGTTTTTCTTTCGACAGAATCCGCTGCGTTTCCACCCATTTTTCTGTGGCCGTGCGGATGGTTTCGAGTGTCTCGGCGGTCTCCGAGGCCCGAGCCGCGGAGAAGAAAAGGCCGACGGCAGCCAGCCCGAACAGCCATCGACGCATGCCGGACGGCCTAAACACCGGATGCCTTTTTCCGCAACCTGCTTTTTCTGAAAGACTTCTGTTCATTTATGAACATCCTTCCTGAATCGGTTTCGGTTTCTTTCTGCTTTCCCGGAACAAGAGGACTCTACCCTTATCCTGTTAGGGATTTATTAAAATCCTGTTTGGTTCCGGTAAGTTTGCGGTTCTGCTGCGTCCTAAAAAGATGCGCTTAGACTCAGGGAAAACTCCATTCCCTTCCGATACGAGCTTTTGGTTACATCCTCTCCGATATATTTGGAGCGGTACACGGTTTTGATTTCCGGGTCGAGCAGGTTCTTGGCCTGAAACTTCAGTTTCCAGATAGACCCGAGGGGCTGGGTCAGACTGAAATTGAGCGTGCCGTACTCGGTTTCATAGAGACTGGGAATCAGCACGCGGGTCTGACCGGCACCCGGACTGGCACCAGCCACGAGGGTATCGCCTCGCACCGTATAAAACAGGGCCAGCTGCGTTTTGACTTCAGGTACGTCGTAGGTCAGGTAAAGATTATACAGATACTTGGGAGCGTTAGTCATATCTCGCTTGGTCATCGGCGCACGAACATTGGGATGATTGAATCGCTCGGCCTCATCGGATGGAAGAGTTACCTCAGAATCAATCAGGGTGGCGTTGCCTCCGACAGAAACCCCCTGCAGATTCTCCCAAAAACGAGCCAGGTCCTGACGAATTTCCAGTTCATAGCCGCTCATTTGGCCTTCGGGATAATTGACAGCGGTCGTGAAGTCAAAAGAGGCAGTGACCCGCTGAACGTACTCGATGGGGTTCTTGATTTTTTTATGAAACCAGGAGAGGGAAAAGAGACTGCCCGCATACGGGGTATAATCCAGCCGCAGGTCATAGTTTTTCAGGGAGCTGGTCTGCAGGTCCGGATTCCCGATAAAGACATCGCCGCCTAAGTATTCACTCTGCATAATCGGGGTCAATTCTTTGAGGGTCTGGCGGGCGATGGTTTCGCTGTAGGAGCCGCGAAGCGTAATCGGGTCCCACGGACGATACTGAAATCCGATAGAAGGCAGGACATCGGTCTGCTGCGTCGAGACATCCGCATCACCGGGGTTGAGTTTTACGGCAGTGTACGAACCTTTGGGATACCAGAAAACCTGGGATTCCGGCTCATTGATGATTTCGAGGGTGGTTTTTTCGACTCGGCTGCCGCCAATCAGGTTAAACTGGGAAGTCAGGGGCATATCCATCATATAATACCAGGCAGAGATTTTTTGCAGACCTTTATAGTCCACATCAACCTGTCCGGCCGTAATGGGGTGATTTTCGGTCGGAAATGTACTGCTCCAATAGAACTCCCACGGCCTTTTGGGGCCCATTAGATTGTCGGCAAAATTCGCAAACGACTCCTGCTCGTACCGACGGGTAACGGTGTCTTCAAAGAACCCGAATTTCAGATATCCTTCCTGACCGCCCCACTGTTCAAACGGAAGTTTCAGATTAATCTGATATTGCTCGCTGTCTTCCGTAATCTCTTTCCAGACTCTCTGGAGATAGCCCATCGTAAAGTTGGCGGAGGGTTTAAAGGGCTGATGCTGTCCAACCACTCGGCCGCCTTCAATCAGCGGATACCATTTGGTGCCGAGCATCCGCTTGTCGGGCTGAACCATCCCGGCGGAGCTGTAGGCGATTTTCCAGTCCACCTCCGGCGGCAGAGTCCGCAGCCAGCGGCCCAGACTCAGGTCCAAATCAAACAATGTATGACGCCCGCTGAACTGAAGGGTGCGGGTAGTCCGTTCGGTATATTCGAGTGTTTCCGAACGCAGATACGGGGAAGCATCCGGTGATTCGGAGTTGCCGGGATGGTCCGGGTCATACGGGTCATAATTGTCATATTCAGGCCCGAAAAAGTTCGGCCAGTATCGATGCAGATTTTTCTTGCCCCGTGTATTTTCGGCCAGCGTGGCGGTGTCTTCGGCAACCCGTGTATAAAGATACAAAATAGAAAACCGGTGATCTTCCAGCTCAATGCCGGCCGTGCCTAAGGTGCCCCACTGAACAGATTGAGTGCTTTCCCGAATGTCCCAGAGCGAGGTCTTAAAGGCATCCCATCCCTCAATTTGCGACTGACGCGGCGTCATCGGCTGACCGGGACTGCGGACCCAGTAGGTATCATCCCGTCCCTCCTTATAGGAGCTGTCCTTTTCGTAGAAGAAGCTGCCGAATCCCCCGATTCGGGTTCCGTCGGCCAAATCAAACTTATCCCCGCCGGACAGAGACCATTTGTAATCGCGCGGTTCGTCCACGGGACTGACGCCGACCGCCCCGGTCCAGTTCATTCCCAGTCGGTCATACTGAATATCCCGTTCTCCTTCATCTTTGCCCCACCGGTTGACGCCACCGCCTCGATACCCTAAAAAGCGGCTTCCGGCAGAAGGATAATCCCAGCTGGTTGAATAATCGGCCTTGAGCGTTCGTTCATTGGGCACTCCCTTCAGAACAATATTGACCGCTCCTCCGGAGGCATCGCCCTGCTGGTCGGGCGTAAAGGTCTTGCTGACCTGGATGCTCTCGATGGCGGCGGCCGGAAACTGGTCCAGTTGGACGGCTCGTTTGTCGGCGTCGGCCGTGGGCAGACGCACGCCGTTCATCTGGGAATTGACGTATCGGTCGGGAAGACCGCGAATGACGGCGTATTTCCCATCCTGAACGGTGGCTCCGGCAACCAGACGCAGGGCGCTGGCCGCATCCGAGGCGCCGGCCCGGCTCATCAAATCGGCGCTGATGGAATCCATCAGAGCCGGACTTTCCATCCGCAGGTCCAGCAGCGCCGCTTCTGTGCCCGCCCCCATCTGCAGGTCTTCCACCACAAACTCTTCAATATCCGTGAAATCGCCCGTTAATGATACATTCAGGTCGGTCATCTGGCCGGCCTGCACCAGCACGTTAGAGCGAACCAGACGGGTATAACCGGATTTGGAAACAATCAGGGTATAGGTTCCGGGCGCCACTTCCGGAAACAGAAACTGGCCGTCCTGATTGGTCTGGACGGAAGCGTCGAGCTCTGCAATCACAACCGAGGCCGCCCCGAGGGGCATCCCGAAATCGCTGTCATAGACCGTTCCGCGAATGCTCCCGATGCCCTCAGCAGCCTGAGCCGGCTGTCCTACAGCCAGCACCAGCAGCCAGACCAGAGCCCCGCACGCCGTCTGTTTTACCATGGCTGGCCTAATCCTTTGTGAATCTGACGAATCCGTTCCCGCAATTCCGCATCCGGTTCCACCGCAGACAGGACCATCGAACAGCAGGTGGCCGCCAAATCCTCCGCCCGAGGACGGGAATTGGGATTTTCGACCCCCTCTTCAACCGCTCTCTTGTAGAGAGCCAGCGCGGCGTCCTTGTCCTCCATTTTCGCATAGGCCTCTGCCAGCGGCCGCAGAGCGGCGGCTCGATAGATATTAAAGATGGCCTGTCTTCTGGCTTCGTAGGTTTTCAGAAGCTCCTGGGCTTCTTTTTGGGCCTGCTCGCGCTGTCCGGCCCGGTATCGAAGAGCCGCCAGGGGAGCCCCGAGGGCAAACAGCGTCTCATCCGGCCACTGATATTTGTCCAAAAGCTGCCGGGCCTCTTCGAGCAGTTCGAGGGCTTTGGCGGAATCGGTATGCTCCAGAGCGGCCTCCGTCAGCTGCGTGAGCAGCCGAATTCGAAGAAAGGCAGGCAGCGGCGACCAGGAGTTCCTGATTTTCTCTTCCAGTTCAGTCCGCTGCTCTTTTTGGTCATACACCATATCGTACATCTGTGCATACGAAAAAAGAACGTTGTTGCGGACGTCTTCATTGTTCCGCTTCAATTCCGATTCAAGCCGCTGTACTTCCTTGTCGAACAGGTCCTTCTGCTGCAGCTGCGCCTTGCCGAGCAACATCTTTCCCCGCTGAGAGGGTTCCAGCCCCTCCTGAGCTTTGAGGGCGGTTTCGAGCTGCCCGAGCTGAGCATAAACCTGAGCGATTTTGGACTTAATCAGGTCCTGACGCCATTCCTGAACGGGCTCCGGAGAGGCATTGGGCAGGCCTTTTTCGGCAATTTCCCGGGCCAGTCGGAGATACTGCTCCGCCAGCGGTGCTTTCCCGCGACGGGCTGCATACACGGCCAAATCCGCCAGACAGGCCCCGCGTCTCCAGTTGTCAATTCTCTGCAGGTATCGAAGCGCCCGTCCGGGCTGGTCCAGTTTCAGTGCGGTTTCGACTACCATAGCCTGCGCGCGGCTTCGGTCCTTCAAATGCGGCTTGACCGGTATTTTCGCGGCGGTTTCGAATGCCAAATCGAGCAGTTCAAGCCGCCAGGGTTCCAGGGGCTGATCCTGCAATTCCTGCGCCTCCGGTTCGCTCGGAGCCGAAGAAGGGAGGCTCTTCTTTTCCGCCGCTGCACAAACGGCGGCGGTCAGAATGCCAATCCACAGCAAACGAATCATCGTCTTCATAGGTCTTTCCTTTTCCGACAAGCCGGGCTTGTCTAACTGATTTTGAGTATTTCGCGGGACTTTATACGGATTTTGTGTTCGGTATATTTGGAAACAATTAGGTTTCGGTTAGACCCGACCGGACTGAAACAAAAAAGGATGGCAGAAGCCGTCTTCTGCCATCCCCATTCCTTACTTCCAGTCTGGTGCGAAGTTCAATTTACAGACTCAGGAGCCAGTTCTCGCTGAGAACGGAGATGTCATCCAGATTCACCTGGTCATCGCCGGTGACATCGCCCTTCAGGCCGGTCATGCCGTACTGATAAGCGGCCGTCCAGCCGATAAGCCAGTTGTCATATGCGCTGAAGGCGCCGCGATAGGTGACCGGAGTAAAGAACCCGTCCGCCGGAGCCGCCGGAGCCGGTGTTAAAGCATCGTTGGCCGCCCGGGGGTCAATGAACACAACCGGCTTGAGGGTCTTGCCGCCGGCCGTTACATCCGCGCCGCGAACCAGGGCCCGAATCGGGCTCTGCGTGGCGAAAATATTTCCGACGCAGTTGCTGCCGCTCAGACCGGCCACATAGTTATAACCGTTAGAGTTGGAATACGCCTGTGAGTGATTATTGTTGTAGAAGACGCAGTAGTTAATTTCAGCCAGCTTACCGGAGGTCTGGGCCTGGTACATCTTCTGAAGATCGGCAGCCGTAGCACAACTGACATTCGGATGTCCGCCGGTCTTGGGGTTGGACTTATTCCAGGCCTCATCGTAGTTGGTGGTCCAAGTCTCCGCCCACGTGAGGGTGCCGTTGTAAGCATAGCCGTTATCGTTGTCGCTGGCGTTGTCAAACCGGACCAGGTTCGTGCCGAGGTCCATAAAGATGCTGTTATGGAACTGGACGCGGGCATTGCCTCTCCAGGCGGTTCCGGCCCGACCGGCCAGAGGCTGTCCGATAGCCGTAAAGTTGTAGATGTTCGCAGTCGTAACCGGCTGGGCGTCGGAGTTTTCGGCGCCGTCCATCTCAAAGCAGTGGTCGCAGACACCGGAACCCTGGGCCGCATCCGCACTGTATCCCTGAACAATCAAGCCAAACTGGGCCTTGCCTCTCCAGCCCTGGTCGATGTCAAAATAATCATCGCCGACGTTCCAGATGCTCACATACTTCAGATTGACGGTTCCGCCCCAGATTTCGATGCCGTCATCCACGTTATTCATAATTTCGAGATAAGCAATATCCGTTTCGCGACCGACACCGCCGAGCGAAAGCCCATTGAGCTCATTGGCCAAACCGACCACGCGGCCGCCGTAGCGAATCGAAACATACATCAGCGAGCCGCTGTCATCGTCGTCATCGTTGCCGCCGTAAAGAACCCGCGTATCACCCGGAAACTCTTCCACGAGCCCTTCCATCGGAGAGACGTTAGACCCGAGCGGGCAGGACTGCTGATTGAGAATGTTGGTGTTGGAAATCATGGCCCTGCCCATAATGGTCAGGTTGCCCCACTCATTGCAGACCGGACGCCAGGTTTTGAAATCATCATTCTTCGAGGTGAAGATAATGGGCTTCAGAGCCGTTCCGACGGCATAGATTTTGGCTCCGCGGCAGACCGCCAGAGACCCGGCACCGTTGGCTGACGGCGTGCTGGCGATAATCGTTCCCGGTTCAATCGTCAGAGTTGCACCGGGCAGAACATAAATCTGCGTTTGCAGATTGTAGGTATTGTCGGCTGTCCAGGTTGTCGAAGTGGTAATATCGCTGGTGACCAAAATCTCGGCCCCCTGCGCCATGCCGACCACCAGAAGCCCACATACCAAAAGACTTGCTGTGATTCTCTTCATAATACTTTTCCCTTTCTTTCCTGAAACGTTCCCTGCTTTTCATACACACACCGGTTTGGACACACTTCACACACGACACCTGCGGCGCACACCGCAGCAGCACGGGGAAATTTGTAATGAGACGCTGTTAGGCAAGAATGAACCAACTGTTAAAAAAGCATAAAAGAAAAGAAGAAAATGGCGATATTGTCTATGCGATATGGCATATATAAGCCGAAAAATTTTTCCGTAGTGAACATTCAGCCCCTTTTCCTTTAACCGGACAGAAAAACCCTCATTCCTGATTGCAAAAACCAGCTGAAGTTGATATGGTAAAGGGCGTGAAGGCCCAACGGCCGGATATGGAGAGGTGTCGGAGCGGCTGATCGAGCTGGTTTCGAAAACCAGTGTGCCCTTTTGGGTACCGCGGGTTCGAATCCCGCCCTCTCCGTTTGCTGTTTCTCTTCAGGACTGCCCCTGAGGATTCACTTTGGGAGCCATTCTTTTCTTCTTGGCGGTTTCGGGAAATGCTGGTGATTATTGATTACGGTGTGGGGAATGTGCGGAGTGTCATTAATGCATTCCGGTACATTGGGGCCCCGATTGAGGTTTCGTGCAAACCGGCCGACATCCGCCGGGCCCGCGGGCTGATTCTGCCCGGGGTCGGGGCCAGCGGCTATGCGATGCAGAATGTCGCCCCCATTGCCGAGGTCATTCAAGAACAAGCCGCAGCCGGCAAGCCCCTGCTGGGCATCTGCGTGGGCTATCAAATCCTGTTTGAGGAAACCTATGAGATGGGCGTGCATCGGTGCCTGGGACTTATCCGCGGCAAGGTGGTGCCGATTCCCAAAAATCTGGGGCTGACGATTCCGCATATGGGGTGGAATTATGTGGAAATCCCGGAAGGGATGGCCCTGCTGGAGGAGATGCGGCCGGGAAGGCATTTTGCATTCGCACATTCGTTCTATGCAGAGATTTCCGACCCGGAAACCCTGATTGCCTCCACACAATATGGAATCAAAATCCCCGCCGCCGTGCAGAAAAAAAACATCTTCGGCTGTCAGTTTCATCCGGAAAAAAGTGCGGCCGACGGGCTGCGGTTTTTGAAAAACTTTGTACGGTTCTGTGAGAAGCAGACGGTATGCTGACCAAACGAATCATCCCCTGTCTGGATGTCAAAGACAACCGGGTTGTCAAAGGGGTGAACTTTGTCAATCTGCGGGATGCAGGCGACCCGGTGGAACTGGGGGCCCGCTACAGCGAAGAAGGGGCGGATGAGCTGGTCTTTCTGGATATTACGGCGACGATTCGCTCTCGCAAAACTATCGTGGAGATGGTGGAAAAGGTGGCCGAGCGGGTGTTTATTCCTTTTACGGTCGGCGGCGGAATCTCCAGTGCCGATGAAATCGGGCTCCTGCTGCGAAGCGGTGCGGACAAATGCTCCATCAATACGGCGGCGGTGCGCAATCCCCACTTGATTTCAGAAGCGGCGTACCGGTTCGGCAGCCAGTGCGTCGTGCTGGCGATTGACGCCCGACGCACTCCCGGGCAAACAAACCGCTGGCATGTGTGTGTCAAGGCCGGTTCGGAGCCGACAGAGTTGGATGCGGTGGAATGGGCCGTACGGGCTCAGGAGCTGGGGGCGGGAGAAATCCTGCTGACCAGCATGGACGCCGACGGCACGCAGGCGGGATATGATGTGGCCCTGACACGGGCGATTGCAGAGGCGGTGGAAATTCCGGTGATTGCCTCCGGCGGGGCCGGCACACTCGAAAGCATGGCGGAGGTGATTGAAGCAGGCCGAGCCGATGCCGTCCTGGCTGCCTCAATTTTCCATTACGGAACCTATTCCATCCGACAGGTGAAAGACTATCTGGCCCAACGGGGGATTCCCATCCGGCCGGTCTGAAACTCCTTTTGTCGTCCGCCGTAAATCAGACCTAAGATTACTCCGGCCCGTAGAAATGATACGGACGCTCCGGCGGGTAATCGCGAATGACTTCTTCATAGTCATCCAGCCAGCAGGCTTTTGGATTGGAACGGCAGACCAGCACGCGGCTGCTGTCGGCGTCATCGGCCGCCCGATGATATTTGAAATAGGTGTATTCTTCCGTTTTGGCAATAATTTCAAGCTTGCCGGTTGAATGGGACATCACAAAGCGAAGCCGTTTGGCCAGGCCGGAAACCATCGACTTGGCCTGACGAAGAATGTCGTAGCCCTCTTCAATCGGCACGGTGTAGGCGTGATTGCCCAGAGCAGGTCGGCACTGGAACAGATAATACGGCACAATCCCCGCAAAGGAACACTTCCGCATCAGAAGAGCCAGAGTTTGGGGGTTGTCATTGACGCCGCGAATCAGCGGACACTGGTTGCACAGAACGGCCCCGGCCTTCTGGAGACGATGAGCGGCCTCGAGGGCCTCCGGGGTTAATTCGCGCGGATGACAGAAATGAGTCATGATGTAGATTTTCCTGTCCGGCAGCGAATGCTTTTCAATCAGCGTGATCAGCTCGTTATCATCCAGAATTCGAAACGGATTGAAAACGGGGATGCGCGTTCCGATGCGGATAATCTGCACATGGGGAATCTGTCGCAGCGGAGCGATAATCTGTTCCAGCCTGCGTGTGGACAGGACGAACGGGTCGCCGCCGGTCAGCAGCACATTGGTAATCTCGGTGTGAGAACGGATATAATCGAGAGCGGCCGGCAAATCGCGAAGAACCTCCTGCTTTTGGCGGGCAAAAAGCCGCTTGCGGAAACAGTAGCGGCAGATGCCGTCGCAGACCTCGCTGACCAGCAGGAGCACCGTCGTGTTGTATTTGTGTTCGACGCCCTGCATCACCGTATAGGCGCTTTCATCGGACGGGTCAGGCCGGCCCCACGGCTCCAGTTCATCGGCACTGGGCACAATAATCCGTCGAATGGGGTCGGCCGGGTCATTCCAGTCAATCAGGGAAAGATAGTAGTCATTGGACCGGAAAGGAAAACGCTCGACCACCGGTCCCAGGAGAGCTTTTTCCTTTTCTGTCAGAGCGGAAATCTGCCGGATGTCTGTGCAGTATCGGATGTTTCCTGTATTCATACAAACTCCCTCTGGAACACTTCTCATTGGTACTCTTTTTGCATAGAATACTCCAAACGGATGACTCCGGCAAGGAGGAAAAAAGGAATGTTTCTCAAAAAATCAAATCAGACTTTTTTGAGAAAGTCTTTTTTCCAGATGACAAGGAAGGTGATGAGAAGAGTGAGAAAGTAAAGTGGAAGGGCCGGGCCAAGACCGAGCCGAAAGCCGAGCAGACCGACGGCGGAAAACAGAACCGTCAGGAGATAACACGCCCAGACGGATTGGGTTTTTGTAAAGCCCCGATCGACCAGCTGGTCGTAAATATGCCCTCGGTCTGAAACAAAGAGCGGCTTTTTGTTCAGGAACCGGCGGAGAATGGCCACCGACGTATCTAAAATCGGCAGACCAAAAATAAACAGGGATGCCAGAAAAACCGCCGGGCCCTGCAGCAGAAACAGAATCATCTGACAGGCCAGCAGAAACCCAATCAGAAGCGAGCCGGCATCGCCCATAAAAATCGAAGCGGGCGGATAATTCAACACCAAAAACCCGGCACAGGCGGCGGCCAGAGACAATGCGAGCGTCTGCTGAAACGAACTGAAGGCCGAGCGGCTCATCGACGCCAGCAGAAAAAATCCGATGCAAATCAAAAATGTCACCCCTCCGCACAGGCCGTCCAGCCCATCGAGCAGATTGACGGAGTTGGAGGCCCCGAGAACAAAAAAGACAAGCAGGCCGAATGAAAGCACCGCTGCAGCAGGGGCCGACAGCTGCGGAAAAACACCCTTTAAATGAGAGTTCAGGAAAAATACAGCCAGGGCCGCCGTCAAAATCTGTCCGGCGATTTTGCGGGACGGCGACAAGGCAAAGATGTCATCCGCCAGACCGACCAGACAAATCAGGACGGAAGCAGCCAGAAACCACACAAGGCCGGCAAATTGTTCCCCTGCAAAAAGCGAAAACATTCCGACGGCAAACCCGACCCAGATGCCCAGCCCGCCGAGATAAGCAATCGGCCGGCCGTGCGTTTTGACGGTATTGTCCGGCCGGTCCACAATATTGAATCGAAGGGCCAGCCGCCGGCTCAGCCACGTGGCGGCCAGCCCAGCAGCCAAACTCACAACGAAAATCAAAAACCCATCCATCCAGCGCATCTTCAAAAAAACTTAACGAACCATATTTTTCGTGGCGGGATTCAAACTGCCGCCCGATTTGATGAACTTTACAAAATAATCCAGATGCTGAAAAACAAACGGAAGCGGGTCCGCCAGCAGAAAATCATCGTGGCGGCAGTTTCGGCAAGGCAGAAAGACCCGCCCGGCCTCCGAAAAACGCCCTCTTTTAAGCAGTTCCACAAACGCAAAAAAATCCCCCAAAATCCACCGGCAGAAAAGGGACTGCGGTTTGACATCCGCAAAGGATAGTTCATCCCCCTTGGCCAGACGATACCACAGCCAGGGGAAATCCACACCGGCGTACAGCGCCAGCGCCATCGCCCCCCACGGACGAGGATTCAGTTCAATCAGCCGCCAGGTTCCCGCTGCATCCTGGATAAAATCCAGGTGAGCCAGGCCGTGCCATCCCAAACCGCCGAGAACTTTTTGAGCAAAGTCCACAAGAACCGGGGCCTCGAGTGTTTTTCTCATCGTCGAGGTCCCGAATCGATTCGGTTCCTTGCAGCGAAGATATTCTTCCGCAAAAAAGGCTAGCGGTCTGCCGCGGTCATAGAGGGCACAGACACCGGCCGCCCTTCCGGGCAGATACTCCTGCAAAAACGGCCAGCGGTCCTGTTCGAGTTCATACGTATCAATCAGATATCGAAACTGCCGTTTCAGCTCCTCCCAACTGCGCGGAACGGTTACCCCCTTGGCACTGTTGCCGATACGGGTTTTGAGAATCACCGGCCAGGTAAAATCTCGTACGGCCTTCTCCAGTTCTTGTTCCGACTGAATGGGGCGGGTTTGCGGGACCGGTACGCCAAAGTCTGCAGCCCGCCGCATCAGCTCCAGCTTGTCCTCCGCCGTTTGATAGGTTTGCCAGTCCGGCACGGCAATCCGAATATGGCTGGGAAACCGGTCTCGAAAGCGGCTGACCAGCCCAATGTCTTCGTGACAGGGCAGAAGGACTTCCGCCTCTGTCCGCTCAAGAGCCCCCAGAAGGGCGTCGATATAGCGTTCGGGTTCCAGAAAGAAATCCGGCAGGCGCTCAAACGAACGGCTGTACCGGGAAAAACGGCACATGGCCAAAGGAGAAGCGTCTCCGACGTGGACCTTTATGCCTTTTTGTCCCAACGAAAAAAGGACCGCATAAGAGGAACGGCACCAGCCGTAAGTAATAAATGCCGCCGGCATCTGAGCGGAAAAAGAAAGCGGCGCGGGCGGAGTAATCGTCTGCTGTTGGAGTTCCTCCGCCGCCGGTCTGTCAACCCAGACGGCGACCGATTCATTTTCAAGAACAATGGAATTCCAGCCGAGTTTTTCCACAAACAGTCTGCGGCTGGCAAGGTTGTTTATGTCGATTTTGTTGCCGCGGATTCGGACCACTCCCCGTTTGAAGAATTCATCCATCAACGCCCGAGCCAGACGAACGGCGTTGCCTCCGCCCCGATAATCCGGATGCAGTGCGATCGGCATAAAATACCCCACCGGACCGGCGGGCGGCGTATTCTCAAACCGTTCAGGATGCCGGCGGTATTCTTCGAACAGCTCCCGACGGCCCATCGAGCGAACCAATCGAGAAAGCAGAGAGGGCTGAGAAACCAAAGCCCAGAAAAGATGCCAGCCGACCAAAAACCAGTGCCGTCTGAAAAACCGCTTCTGGAA
Organism: Anaerohalosphaeraceae bacterium; assembly: GCA_037479115.1. Taxonomy (NCBI): domain Bacteria; kingdom Pseudomonadati; phylum Planctomycetota; class Phycisphaerae; order Sedimentisphaerales; family Anaerohalosphaeraceae; species Anaerohalosphaeraceae bacterium. Next base: position 42,657 of record JBBFLK010000009.1, read on the forward strand.
GCCCGGACGGAGTGTTCCGGCGGCATATCCGGCCACAAGCCCCGTCGCCGTATCAAACAGCACCACCGCCAGGCTGTCCGGCTCCTCGACATACTGCGCATACAGATGCCGGGCAACCTGCGGGTTTAAAACAGAAAACAGCGACACGGAAGGCGGAAAACAAAACCGATGAATTGTAACCACCTGGTCCACATCAGACAGCTGCATGGAACGGAAGACCAGCCTCTGTTCCTCGGAAACAACCGGACGGACAGGCGCCACATAAACATTGCTGACAACACCGTGGTTGACAATCTGAGTCGCCAGGCGAAAGCCGGTTTTCCGGTAAAGACGATTCGCCGGTTCATTGAAATCCGCCACCAGCACTTTGACCCGCTCAATCCCCCGTGCCGCGCATTCCTGAAATCCGCGCTCAATCAGACGATTGCCCAGTTTTTGTCCGCGGCAGTCTGCGGCCACCCCGATGGAAAGCAGCTCTGCATCCGGAAGGCGAAGGCGGCCGATTCGGCGGGGATACAGCAGCGTTTCGAGAATCCGGCGAAGCACCGAAAAAGAGAAAACTTTTCGAAGCAGAAGGCCGACAAATTTCAGCCCGCGCCGGCGAAGCACGGAATGATAAACTTTTCTTAAATTGGTTGTAAACGAAGCGAACCCTACAACCCTGCCGTCCGCAATGGCTACATATCCGAAACTCTCGGCACTTTCCGCCAGGGTTTCGTACAGCGCCGTGACAAATTCCTCCCCCAGTGAACTGATAAAGCCCTGATGAATTCCTTCAATATGAAGGCGTGCCACTTCCCGGGCATGCTCGGCCTTCATCGGCACAATCTGTATTCCTTGTTCGTCCGTCATAGAGCAGAAATCCGAAAACTCATCGTCCGATGATAAACACAACGTTGGTCGTCGCGGAGCCGCCGATATTCAGCGTGGCAACGCGGCGGGCGCCGGGCACCTGATAATCGCCGGCGGTTTCGGTCACCTGTTTATAGGCATCCAGCAGCTGGCGGGCGCCGGTGGCCCCGACGGGATGGCCGCAGCCGATGAGCCCGCCGGACGGATTAATCGGCAGCCGCCCGCCCATTTCTATGACCCCCTCCTCAATCGCCTTCCAGGACTGCCCCGGCTCCGTCAGTCCAAAGTGGTCAATCGCCATATACTCAGACGTTGTAAAGCAGTCGTGCGTCTCAATGGCATCCAAATCCCAGCAGTCCTTCAGTCCGGCCCGCCGGTAGGCATCCGTAATCGCCTTGCGGGTCCAGGGCAGGACATAGGGCTGCCCCTCGGATTCGGCGACTTTGGCGGCAAACTCCATCGGGGCCGTCGTATGGCCCCAGCCCAAAATCCGCGGCAGCGCCTCCAGGGGTTTGCCCAGTCGGCGGGCATACGCGGCGGCAAAATGCTCCGAGGCCAAATAGATGCAAACAGCCCCGTCGGTCACCTGGGAACAGTCCGTCACTTTGATTCGCCCGACGATGGCGGTATTGTACTGCCCTGTTCGGCAGGCATGGTCATAATTCATAAACCAGTCGCGGGTCTGAGCATTCGGATTGCGTTTGGCGTTGGCATAGTTAATCGCGGCAATCCGGGCCAGATGCCGATTGTCCAGACCATAGCGGGCCTCATACACATCGCCGAGTTTTCCGAACAGTTTGGGGAAGGGAAACTCAATGCCGGCCGATTCCCGCTCGTACCAGGCCGCCGTCCCCAGATAGTCGCCGCCCTTGGCCGGCGAGACGGTCTTCATCTGTTCCACTCCGACGACGGCAATGCAGTCATACAGGCCCGCCTGGATGTGAGCCATTGCCGACAGGGCCGCCAGAGCACTGGAGGCACAGGCCCCTTCAAATCGGCAGGTCGGCAGCCCGCGAAAGGCCGGGTCGAAATCGACAAAAAAGGCCCCCAAATGCCCCTGCATACAGTACAGTTCCGCGGCGAAGTTGCCGATAAAGGCCGCCTGAATATCCCGCGGCTCGATGCGGGTCACGGCCAGCGAGCCCTCGTACGCCTCCCGCATCATCGCGCTGATGTGCTTGTTTTCCCGTGCCCAGTTGCGGGCAAAATCGGTCTGATAACCGCCCAGAAGGTAAACGTTTTGTCCGCTCATTTTATCCTCTTCAGATTCCAGTATCCAGCAGCCGGATTCCAGCAAGGGATTCGACCGCTCTTTGACAATTTGCTACTCGCTGCTCTTGCGAATAGTCCGTGCAAAAGCTGTAAGCATTTTTCTGATTTCCGCAACTTCCGCAGAAATCTGCAAAAAGTCCTTTTCCTCTACATACTTGAGTTCTGTGCTCAAAAAAAAGAAGATATTCCACTTCATTCAGAGAGCCCAGCGAAATATCCACGAATCGCGTCAACTCCGTTCCGGTAGTCCGCCCGCAGCCTTCTGCAATATTCGTCGGAATCGAAACAGCAGAGCGTCTCAGCTGCGAACACAGTCCATACATTTCTTTTGCAGGAAATGTTTCTGTCAATTCATAAACCTGCAAAACCAGTTTATGAGAACGATGCCAAGCGTGAATTTTCCGATAATCTTTCATTCGTTTTCATTTCTGGCTGCTGTATGCTGGAAACTGGACGCTCACTTTGCAGGAAAATACCGCCCTGCATTGAAGGGGTACCGTTCACAAATCGTATCCTCCAGCAGTGAAGCAGGCACCGGCAGCCCTTTGGAGGCCAGCAGCTCGGCCGCTTTTTCTTTTCCCCCGAACATATAAACCAGCAGACTCGGAGACGCCCAGTTAAAGCCGGTCATCATCACCCGGTCGATGCCCTCGATGCCGTACTTCTTCTCTGTGACCTCCCCGACAAGCATATACGAATAGGCAATATAGGTCGCAAGAATCTCCTGAACGAGCTCCGCTTCAGTCCCTTTTGCAGTCCGTATATGCTCAAAGGCATCCCGATAGCGTCCGATATGAATCAGCTGCTTGGCTTCTTCGACAAAGCGGACATGCGGCTCGAAAGCCTGGATATAGGTCAGACTTTTCGGGTCGATATACTCGTATTGGCCGCTCTCGAGGCGCTTGTAAAACCCGCCATTGTCCCGCGTCTTTCTGCCCAAATGCCCCTGCTCAATCATTTTTTCCAGATAGTCCGGAAGCACCAGTTTGGAATGCAGAGCATCACGGGTATGAGCCTGAAGACTCTGGATAATGGCCTTATGAATATCCAGGCCGACCAGGTCAATCGTCGCCAGCGGAGCCATCACCCGTCCGGTATAGGGGCCGATGAGATAATCCATCATCTCCACGCCATACTCGGCGGCCAGTTCCGTAATCCGGGCAAACAGGAGAAAGGCGATGCGGTTTCCGGCAAATCCGGCGGTCGGCCGAACCGGAATCACCGCGCGCCGCAGCCGGCGATGCAGAAAGTCCGCCATAAACTCCACCAGAGCCGGGTCAGTCTTCGATTGACCGCAGATTTCACAGGCAGACATCTTTCCCGGCGGATTGTAGAAGTGGGTCGAGAGAAAATGCTTTTGAAAATCCTCCGAGCGGCCCTTCGGCAGCTCCTCGAGCACCAGACTGCTGGTGACAGAGCTGACAATCGTGCCCGGCCGGCGAAGCGGTTCCAGCCGCTCATACATCGCCTGCTTGACCGACAGGTCCTCCGCTACACACTCCAGAATCCAGTCCGCTTTGGGGACGGCTTCCGAAAGCATCGAATCATAATCCCCGCAGACGATATTTTCTGCGATGACTTCCGAGCGGGCCTGAGCAACCGCCTTTTCGAGCCCTTTCCGAGAGCCCTCCCGTGTGCGGCTCAGAAAATACACCCGCAAACCGTTTTGGGCCAGAAGTCCGCCCGTCAGCGACCCGACGGTCCCGCTGGCTCCGAGCACTGCGACTGTCTGAATCGTTCGTTCCACGTTTGTTCCCTAAAAAAGACTCTGCTGTTATTTTGACAAATCAAATATCTCAATAATCCCGCTGCCGCGGATATCCGATGTGGCAAGATATCGGCCGTCCGGCGAAAAGGCCATCCCGCTGATAATTTTATGCGAGACGCCCGTTTTCCTTCGCAGCTGCCATGTCTGGACATCAATCAGATAAAACGACGGGTCGCACGAGGCCGCCAAAGTTTTTCGGTCGGGGCTGAGCACCACCCGCTGAATGGTCCGCAGCTTGGTTTGTCCGGCCTGCAGGGGAACCAGCGGAAGGGTCTCGAGAAGCCGGCCGTCTGCGGCGTCAATCCGGCTGACCGCTCCATCCCGCGAGCCCGCAAAAATCAGCGGCGGATTGTCCAGAAAACAGACGGAATAAAATTCCATCTCCTCCGGATAGATTTTTTCCCAAACCACTCGGCCGCCGGGGATTTCTATCAGGGCCAAATAGGCCTTTTTGTCTTTGGTGCCGGCCAAAATCAGTTTGTCCTGTGTATCGGATACACAAAGCCGTCGTATGAGAAAATCACGCCCGCCCTGAAGCTCTGCCAGATTCAGGAGAATCTCCTGCTGCAAATCCACTCTTTGGAAACGATATTCGCTGCGCTGGTCGCTAAGATATTGACAGGCCAGAATGATGGTCGAACAGGCGGCATCCGAGACCAAAAGCACTTCGGCGGGCTGTCCGGACAGAGGAATCCAGAGTGAACGGCCGGGCGAGTTTTCCAGCACCAGACCGCGTTTTTCCTTGACGGAAAGAATCCGCTCATCCGGCAGGAGAAGCGATGGGTAAAAGGCCGCCGGCAAATCGCGTCGGGCCGCCTGAAGATTGGACCAGTCGAACAGATGAAACCCGCGGCCCATTTCGGAGGCAATCAGATGATTGTCCCGCGTCCAGAGCTCCTCAATGCCCTGATTGTCGGGAATCTTCAGGATAATCTGCTCCTGCCGGCGATAGTTCAGAACCAGAACCAGCACTTGAACCAGTACGATGACAGCCAGCACGTGAAGAATCTTATTTTTCAGAAAAGCCATTTTTAACAACCTCTCCGGGCAAGCAGACGTTCATACAACTGTAGATGCTCCTGCACAAGCAGGCGGGAGGAAAAACGTTCCCGCACCCAGCGGGCACCCTCCTGCCCCATCCTTCTCCGCAGCTGCGGATCATCAATCAGCCGGGTCAGACATCGAATCAAATCCTGAGGGTCATCTCTTTGAAAAAGCAGACCCGTAACATTCTCCTGTATGGAATCCACACATCCTGTAATGCGGGAAGCAGCGACCGGCACCTCCATCGCCGCCGCTTCGATGTTGCACATACCGAACCCTTCGCGTCGGGACGGCATCACAAAAATATCCATCGCCGCATAATACGCAGCAGGAAAGGGGATATGACCCGCCCAGTGAATCCGCGGATGTTCGCGAATCATCGACAGGGAGCGGGCATCCAGTTTTTCGCGGTCTTCATCCATTCTGCCGACCAGCAGCAGATGAAGCAGCGGATTTTTCTGAGCCAGATTCCCGAAGACCTCCAGCAGCATCGGAATCCCTTTTTCGGGCGTGAGCCGTCCGACAAAGCCGAGGACAACCGCCTCGGGAGGGATTTGAAATTGCTCTCGAATCCGCCGTGCTTCCTGTCGAACCGCTTCCGTCGGAGAGTAAAGGCCGTCCACATCAATCCCGCAGGCGCTGCCGTCCCGAAGGACCGATACTTTCTCCGCCGGACAAAGACCTTCATCCACAATCCGTTTCCGGAGACTGGGACTGACGGCCAGAACCTGATGTGCATGCCGACAGGCCTGTTTTTCACAAAAAGAAAAAAGTTTTCTCTTCCAGAAAACGGCTGTATCGCCCACCAGACCGTGAATGGTATAAAGCCGAACCGGCACGGATGCCGCCGCGGAGGCCTTCATCGACAGAAAACCGGCCTTGGGCGTATGGGCGTGAACCAGGTCATAACCATTCCTCCGAAAAAGTCCGGTGAGTCCGCGAAGGGTCCGCCAATCCTGAACCGGCGAAAGAGAGCGGGAAAACGGCACGCGCTCAGCCTGGCAATCCAGCTGCGCAGTCAATTTCTCTAAAAACGGATTTTCCGACGTGATCAGTGTCAGCCGAGCCCCTGCGTTTTGAAGAGCCTTGAGCAGTTCAATGTAGAAAAAAAGGGTATTAGGAATTGTGGAAATAAAGGCGATTTTTGTCTTTTCCAACATTGGAAAGGAGGATTCAGCAAGGACGGTTTATCTGTTTCAGGCAGCTCAGACGATGACGGACCATTTCCTCAATCCACTGTTTGCGGTCAAACATCTGCTCAACCCTTCGGCGCCCGGCCTGTCCCATTCGGCTCCGAAGGGAGGCATCCTGAACCAGTTTCGTCAGGGCCTCTTTCAAAGCAGGAACCTCTCTGGGCGGAACCAGAAAACCCGTCACGCCGTTCTGAACGGATTCACGGGGGCCGATGACATCGGTGGAAACCACCGGCAAAGCCATGGCCTGGGCTTCGAGATTGACCTCGCCGAATCCCTCCCGATAAGTCGGCAGACAGAAAATATCCATCGCGGTATAAAAAGGAACGGGGTCCTGCTGCCAGCCGGTGCATCGAATCGCCGGATGAGAACGAATAAGTTCTTCAGCTTGCGGACGCAATCTGTCCTTTTCCTCCTGCTGGCCGACCAGAAGCAGATAAACCGCAGGGTTTTCCTGATGAATTTGCTCAAAAGCCGCCAGCAGCTCATGAATCCCCTTATCTCCGGTTAACCGGGCAACCGTCCCGATGACGACAGCATCGTCGGGGATTTGGTATCGTTCTCGAATCTGCTTCCGGTATAGTCCGGTTAAGTCAGGGCTGAAACGCTCTAAATCGACGCCGCAGGCGCTGCCGTTCAGAATCACTGTGCATTTCTGACGGCGGGTGATTCGCTCCTGCTCCAGAAAACCGACCATTTCGTGAGAAATCGGCAGAACCTGATGACTGAGGGCACAGATTACTTTTTCAAAGGTTTTCAACAGAAGCCGGCGGGCCCCGGTTTGACCCATATAATACAGCCCCCAGAGCAGATAAAGCCGGCACGGCACACCCGTCAGAAAAGACGCAATCGAGCCGAGCAGCGAGGCCTTGGGCGTGCTGTACTGGACAACGGCAAACCGATGGGTTCGAAAAATCCTGACCAGCCGCCGCAAAGCCCGAAGGTCCTGCCAGGGTGTAATCAATCGTGAGAACTCGGCCGGCAGATATCGAACGCTCGGCGGCAATTCGGCTGGAAGGGTTTCGTCATAGGCGCAAATCACCGTGACATCAAAGCCGGCTTTCAGAAGCGCATCAATCTGCCCTTTGTAAAAAAAACGAATCGACTCCGAAACCGTGGTCAGGATGCAGAGGGCCGGCTTGGGTGTCTGGTTCACGCTTGTTGTTCCTTCAGGATATCGTCTCGTGAAAATATGTTGGGAGTCTGGTCAACCCGAGGGCCGATGATGCGAGCCGGAACACCGGCCGCAAAAACGTTGTCCGGGATATCTCTGGTTACTACAGCGTTGGCGCCGACAATCACGCCGGAGCCGACGGAGACGCCGCTGACCACAACCGCATGAGAGGCCAGCCAGGAACCCCGGCCGATTCGCACGGGGGCGGTTCGGGAGCCGCCGCCGCAGACGGAATTGTCCTTAAAACAGTGGGAGCTGGTGGTAATCACCACGTAGGGGCTGAGTTTCACCTCGTCTTCGATGGTCAAACCGCCGATGCCGTCAATCCAGCAGCCGGTCGACAGATAGACATCTCGGCCGATGCGAATGCCGTGCGGATTGAGAAACGTCACACGGCGGGCCGGCTGAAACCCCCGGCCGCATCGGCCCAGAAACGGACGCAGCATCGCCCCGCGAAGACGGAGTGTAATGCGGTTGTCCGGCAGCCAGTCCGTCAGCAGCTGCACCAGCCAAATCGGGAGCAAATAACGAACCTGATAAAAAAGGTGAAAAAATATTTTTTTCAACATGCTATTCCCCCACTCCCGGCAGCGGACAATTTTTTATTCGACGGAGTTCTTCCAGAAAATACTCTTTTTCCGCCTCGCTCATCTTCCCAAATCGCCTTTGCATCAATTTGCCGCGAAGCCCTGTATAAAACATACCCACCGTAACTGCGAACTTGAAATACTGGCTTAGTAAACTTGACACAGCACGAATGTACTTTTGTTCCTGCCAATTGTAACGGAAAAGAAACCCCGCCCCAACCCTCCTTGCCGTCCATTGTTTTCTCAGATTAAAAGACTTATCAAACCGATAATAATACAAAGGCTCCGGCACATTATCAAAGACACTGGCTTTATACGAACGGAAAAACAGATTGAAATCTATTGCCAAAGGCAACCGTTCATCATAGCGAAATTTCTGAAACCATGTCTTTTTGCCGAGAAGGGTCCCATGAGCAATATGAAAAGTACGGTTCGGATGCGCACATATTTTGTCGTGGCCCTGGACGGCCCGGCCGTAACCGAGCGGTTGGTCACCTTCACCCAGATAGCACATTCCGGTTCCGACAACATCAATTTTAGGGTCGCTTTCAATCAGTTCCACCTGTTTTTGAATCCGATTCGGCGAGCATAAATCATCCGAATCCAGCCGGGCAATATATTTGCCGCGGGCCAGCTCCGTAATCCGATTCAAACTGGCCGCCCGTCCCAGATTGCGGCCGTTGCTGTACACCCGCACACGCGGGTCCCGCACCGAGCGGGCAATCTGAAGACTGTCATCCGTCGAACCGTCATCCACCAAAACCAACTCCCAGTCCGTAAAGGTCTGGGAAAAGACCGACCGAACCATATCCAGCAGCATCGGCCCCGTATTGTAAAAAGCGCTGGAAATTGTCACCAGCGGAGCGTTCATTTAACCTCTCCTGTTTTCACAAGACGTTCGAGCCCTTCCATCACACGAGCCGTATGGTTCTCCGGTGTAAATCGTTCTGTGACGGTTTGGTAGCCGCGCTCAATCAGACGCTCCCGCAGGGCAGAATCCTGATGCAGTCGCTGAATCTGTTCCGCCAGCCGTTTTTCATCTCCAACAGGAAAAACAAGACCGTTCTCCTCATCCTGCACAGAATCCCGAATTCCTCCAACAGGCGTAACTACAACCGGACACTTCAGAAGCATCGCTTCCAGGACGACATGTCCAAACCCCTCTTCATGGGTCGGAAGCACCATGATATCCGCCTGTTTGAGAATCGTCGGCACATCATTCCGCCAGCCGAGAAAGAAAACATGCTCCGTTACCTTCAGCTGCTCTGCCAAGTCCCTAAGATATCGTGCATAGGAATCATCATCTCCTACAATATCCCCCGCCAGCCAGAGAACAGGATTGAGCCCTTGTTCTTTCAGGACAGCCGCAGCCCGAATGGCCGTATCCTGTCCTTTTTTGGGAATCAGGGTAGCCGGCACAAGAACAGCCGGATGCTTGCCCAGACCCGGCAGCGGAGCTTCCAGCGGCTGCATAGATTTCTGAATGGTCTCCTCAAAATCGATGGTATCATAGACCACATGTACCTTCTCCGGAGCGAATCCGGCCGCCGTCAGCTGCCTGGCCGTCTCCGTGGAGATAGCCATAACCAAAGACAGCCGTTTCTGCATCTGCCTGCCGACGGAATCCCGGTAATAAGACGCCGGCAGGCAGCCGATAACTTCCATCACCATAGGAATCTTCCGAAGAGCCCTGCCGATATTTAAAAAGCGGAAAGCCACTTTGCCGTTCGTCCAAAGCAGGTCCGGCTGAATCCGCCGGATTGTTTGAATCAAACGGCGGCGAAGACGAACATAATGCGGAACGGCACACAGAAACCGCCACAGCCGCTGCCAGGGCTTCCGCGGAGAACCGAGAAAAATAAACCTTGCCCCCGACATCAGAATATGGACTTTCACCCCATGGTTTGTCAATTTCTGAATATAGGGCTGACTTTGTCCATACGGGTCGATCACTTCTACCTGATGATGCCGCGAAAGACGAATCATCGTATCCGCCGCCAGCTGAGGACCGCCGCCGAATCGATAAATAAAATCAAAAAAAACAATCTTCATTCTTTTTTTCCGGATGAATCCGTAAACCGCTCTTTAATCCGAACAGCCGGATTGCCGGCCGCAATGGAATTGGACTCAATTCGTCCTCGGGCTACAGAACCAATCGCCAGAAAACTGTCCTTTTCCATCGTCAACCCCGGCAGCAAAACACACTGAGACGCCACGCCGGCGTTTTCCTGAAGAACAATCGGACCGTATAAAAAGCAGGCATTTTCCTTGGGAACACTAATGGTAAAATACACATTGCGGCGGTGAGGTTCCGAGAAACTGCGGTAATGATTGGTCAGCGACAGCACCCGCGTCCCGGCCGCCAATCCGCTGTAATCGCCGATATCGACCCCTCCATGCCCCAGGATATAACAGCCGACTGACACGTGAACCTTGCGGCCGATGCGGACCTCCCCTTCTCCGAGGTGAAAATCAGGATTGGGCACATAGCGCTTTTCATACGGAGAAGACGAAAAGGGTCCGGCGCATATCATACAGTTGACATCCACAATGCAGCCATCCTGAAGGGTAATATAGCGGTGGCCCACAAACCGAACCCCTGCCTTTATCACCACTCCCTTTCCGACATATTTCAGGCGGCACCGGTAATAACACCAGCGGAGAAAAACCCCGATTCGCCCGGGCCATGAACGAAGAATCGCCTCAACCAACTCCAGAATTTCAGCAAAAATGCCTTTGAAACAATGTTTATACATATCCCTCATTCACTTCCCAATCAGATATTCTGTATGAATCCAAATAATTCAAATATCCATCTGCAGCCACGAGTTCCTGCCGTCGGCATAATTCGAACGCTCTATCCACTAGGACTACCAGAAAGAACAAAAGATATCGTGGATAATTTGAACTGAGCGCATCAGATGTGCCGGCATAAACGCCCCAAGAAAAGATTGCCCATAAACAAATAGTAGCAACTTGCCAAAGCAACAGACTTCTTGAATAACATCGTACGAAAACAGCACGTTTCACAAAGCCATATAAAGAACTCAAAGCCCATATCAGCCCTGGAAGGCCATAAACGGTAATTAATGAGACATACATACTGTGGCTTTCCGTTTCATTTCGAATAATCCCTGCCGTACTCCCCTGGCCCAACACAAAAATTTTGAGGTTCATTGTTGAAAAGTACCGTTTCCATAATTCTACACGTCCGAGAACGTTTCCGCTGACTTCTTTGCTGGCGGGATTATAAACCTCCGACAATCGTTCAAAAAACGCCTTTCTTGTGCCGGCAAACAAAAACAAAACAACAATAAATGTCCCTATAGCAAGCCAGGAAAGTCTTTTATTTTGCCCCCAAAAAGCCATTAAAAAAAGAACGGCTGCAAGCATAAGAAAACCTGAGCGGGATTTGGTTACTAAGGCCGCCACCAGCAGTAGAAAGGCAAAAATATAATATATGAAACGCTTCCAAATATTCTTCTGAAGTTTTAAGGAACCCAACAAAAGAATAAATGAGCAGACTAAGACACAGGCAGCGCCATTCGCATTCATAAAAGCACCGTAAGCCCTTCTTAATTCTTCTTCTTCACCGATAGTTCCAGATATTGTCTGGCCTCCCAATCCGGTAGTTTCAGGAAGCTGCCAAGGCCACGCCAAAGACGGAACAAAATATTGAAAAATGACCAATCCTGCACCCAAGACAGCCGCTGCTGAAAACATAATAAGTTGTGTTTGCAGGTCCTTTTCATCATCCACACAATGAACTACTGCATAGAACAAACACCAGAAAACCCAAACTTTCAATATTTCCTTCAAAATAACAAATCGGTAAGCCGGCCAATCCATTGCACCGGAAAAACCGGCAAGCGTCACGACCCCAATAAAAGCGGTTATAACCCAGAAACCGTACCCCAAACGGAGAGGAATGCCGCCCATTAAATTTCTTCTCACAAAAACAACCAAAAACAAGGTGATACAAAACAGGTCATCATATCCAATATTAAGAGGCAGGAAACCCTGGTGATACCACCAGCCGTGCGGATAAGTAAACAATATCGGCCAGATTAGAAAAGTACCTAATTGGGGGTTAAGAAAGATTATCGTTAAAAATGCAATGATAAAGAATGCAAATGCTATTGTCATTTTTCATCAACCAACATGATTCTTTCGAATTGCCTTCATCACAAACACAATACAAATCAGAGCCCCGAACATATAACTGCAGAAAAACGCATAAGCCCCGCCCATAATCCCAAAGCGGGGAATCAGCAGAACAGAACAGACGCCGCTGACAACCGCCGTGCCGATATAGATAGGCATCTGCACAACAAACTGACGCGTGGCATTCAGCCCCCAGTTGGAGACGCTGAAAACAGCCAACACAGAACTGGCGACCGCCAGCATCACCAGAACATCGTTGTAGCGGGCATACTCCGCTGTAAACAGAAATGTCAGCAGGGGTTTCCCGACGAAGTAAACCCCCGCCACAAAAACCAGCCCCACCGCAAGCATCAGAACAATCAGCTGAACAAACAGACGGACAAAAGAGCGTATGCTTTCTTTAAAATATATCGACAGACGCGGCAGAGCTGCATTGCCGAGGGCCGAATGAATCATCGTATAAACCACCAGCAGCATCGACAAAGCGGTAAAATACCCGACGGCGTCGCGACCGAGGGTTTTATCCATCACCAGACGAGGAACATGCTGTGATATATTCATAACAGCTCCCACTACTGCCAGCGGAGACGCATACTTAAAAAGACTCCAAATCTTCGGCCAGTGCCATCGCGGCCGATACCCGCCGAATCCTTCCGGCTGATGAGCCGAAAGAACCCGTGCCGAGACCGGCATATCATAAAAACACAGCACACTCAGGCGGGCGAGAATAATCCCGCCGATTGCCAGCAGAAGATTCCGAGTCGGCCAATACAGCAGCAGGAACAAAAGCAGGGCGAGAACCCCTTCTGCAACCTGAGATCCGGTCGCTAGATTCAGCCGTTCATATTTTTGAAAATTGGACAGAAAATAAGCCCGGATTTCCGCTATGGCCTGGCTGATACCCATAAAACTGATAACCAGGGCCGTCTGAAGGGGATAAAACACAAAACCGATGACGGCTGAAATCACAACGGAAGCCAGCGAGGCCAAAAGCCGGACCGCTATGTAATCGCCGGTCTGATAGGCATTTCGAATATCCGTGATATTGACCGTGCACAGTTTCAGGCTGAAAAACGTGGCCACCGGAAGCGTAACGGCCTGGCCGATTCCCCAAAGTCCCACAGTTTCGACCGGCGACGTCTTCGCCAATATGGTCAGAAGCAGATAGCCGCAGAGGGCATAAAAGGAGTTTCCTGCAAACGCCCATAAAAAATTAATTTTCAAGGATGGACGATGCATAAACTCCGGTGCTAAGGTCTTTGAATTGCCGCATTGGCTGCCCGAACAGCCTGTTGATAATCCGCTCGGCTTCCCTCCAGAAGTTTTTCGGAAGAGGGAATATTCTCATCAACCAGCTGAGGAATTCGATATAGCCAATACCCATGGGCCCGCTGGGCCGACTTGACCAGATGGTCCCTCAATTCAGAACTTTTGTACGCCCGCAGAAGATACCCCGCCGCATAGAGTCCCCGAATATTATACTTCTGGAAATACGCATCCAGATCATTGGGAATCCGATCCGCACCCCAAGGTTCTTGATAATATCCGTAAGTATCTGTCGTAAAAGAAATAACGGGGTAGGAATCCTCACAAAGCCCTCTCATCAGCGCCTGCAGAACCCAATTCGTTTCCGTTAAAGCCGGATACACGCCAAACAGCAGGTTCGGATTTACCGCATGGATTTTCCTCCTCAGCTCGGTGGCCTTCGCCTGAACCTCCGAACTCAGATAAGCAAAATAATTTTCAAGCAGACCCCTTTGAGAAAGCCATTGTTTCCTCGCTTCCTTTTCGACAGGGGGAAGCGTTGAACCGGTGTACCCTTGCGTAAAAAGAAAAGAAGAGAAACAAAAATCACAAAAACAGGTGTTGTAGGAATACTGCTTGTGTTCTTCCGGCAGCTCTTCCGTTCGGTATTGCTCCATATCAATGAAAAAACCGTCAAAGGACAAAAGGGGGGATTCTACTGAAACCCTGGCAAGCCGATTCGCCATATCCTCCGTCAAATATTGTTTCCAGAGTTTTGAATCCAGAGGACAGGGGAAAAGCCCTTCTGTCCCATCTGCAAAAACAACTTTGCGGCAGGCATTGCCCGCGGGCGGCTGCCATGGATAGAATGCAAAAATATGAAGTTCCGCCTGATTGCAAAGTCGAAACCACTCACGATAATAATTCAGGTGTTTGGAAGTTTCTGCAAAAGAACACCCATAAACAATCACAGTATTCAGGCCGAGAGATTTTGCCAGATTTACATACCGGGGGATTTTCGAAAGATTCCCTTGGGTTGAGGACATAAAACCCCCGCGGATACCCTCCTTGAGAATCCAGTCCGTTGGATCCTTTTTTTCCTCCACCAAAGGAGACCCCGTACCGTTTCTAACCGAAGATGTCTGTGGGGAAGAGCTGGTATTTGAAGCGGCTGATGCAGAAGCGTCTTGTTTCTTTCCGGCACCGGCGGGTGAGGCGGAAGAAGAGGAAGAATCGGAAGAAGAAGAAGAAGATGATGATGATGATGATGATGAGACTGAAGAACCCGTACTGCCCGAGCTGTGTAAATTATTGTCATCAGCGGCGGATGCCGCCAGCGGACGGGATGAGCTTTCGAGAACCTGAGCGGCTTCCGGCGAACGGATATAAAAAACATCCGATTCACTTTCGCTCCGGCCCAAAAGGGGCTCGACGGGTTCCGAAACAGCCTCCGCAAAAACAGGAGTTTCAGGATTGAATTCCTCTGCAGACTCCATTGAGAGCGTCAAAGCAGACGGAGCCGCAGAAAAAGTCGGCTCTTCAGCCGCAACGGTTTTCTCCGGCACCGCTGCTTCCGGATGGAAATAGACATACCCCGCATAGCCCAAAAAAGCAGCAACCATCAAAACGGCTGCTATATCAATAATTTTGTAAGTTTTCATATCGGCCTCACCTCAAAAAATGTGCCGCAAATCTTTCCACACTTAAAATATACGTAATATTCCCCCCTCGCGGCACACCGGCCAATCAACAAATCCGTAGAAATACCGAGTCCGATAATCTCTTCTTCTTGTGTCCGCTTTTTCAGGCCTTGACGATTTTGCTGCGGCCGGATTTGACCGCGGCCGTGGCGTTGCGGGTATCCACGACCAGCTTGGCGTGTTTGACAATCCACGCATAATCATAGCAGCTGTGGTTGGTGGAAATCAGCACGCAGTCATACGAACGGAGCATCGCCGCTGACAGCGGCCGGCTGGTCATCTTCAAATCATATTCCCGCATCTTGTGGGTTTTCGGTACATACGGGTCGTTATAGTCCACTTTCGCCCCCCGCTCCTGCAGCAGTTCAATCAGCTCCAGCGAAGGTGATTCCCGCACATCATCGATATCCGGCTTATAGGCCAGCCCGAGTACGAGGATTTTGGAGCCCTTTAAGCTCTTCTTTCGCTCGTTGAGGGCCTCCATCACCTTGTGAACGACATAATGGGGCATACCCGTATTAATCTCACCGGCCAATTCGATAAACCGCGTGGCCATCCCGTACTGGCGGGCCTTCCAGGTCAGATAGAACGGGTCTATCGGGATGCAGTGGCCGCCCAGCCCGGGCCCGGGATAAAACGGATGATAGCCGAACGGCTTGGTGCTGGCCGCTCGGATAACCTCCCAGACGTCGATGCCCATCCGGTCGAAAACCATCTTCAGTTCGTTGACCATCGCAATATTGATGCACCGATAGACATTCTCGAGAATCTTGGTCGCCTCCGCCGCCTCCACCGAGGAAACCGGCACCATTTTCTGAATAGCCAGCGAATACAATTGGTACGCCAGCTGCCGGCACTTCGGGGTCAGCCCGCCGACGACTTTGGGAATCGTGCGGGTGGTGTACTGTTTGTTGCCCGGGTCCTCCCGTTCGGGCGAAAAGGCCAGATAGAAATCCTTACCCGCTTTCAGACCCGTGGCCTCCAGAATCGGCTTCATCAGTTCCCGCGTCGTACCCGGATAGGTCGTGCTTTCCAGAGAAATCAGATGGCCTTTTCGCAGATATTTTGCAATGGTGCGGCAGCTGCCTTCGACATACTGCATGTCCGGCTCGCGGTTGGGCGTCAGCGGCGTCGGCACGCAAATCAGAACCGCGTCGGCCTTGCGAATCTGGGACATATCCGATGTGGCGGTGAATTTTCCGCTTTTGACCATCTTGCGGACAACTTCGTGCGGGACATTTTTAATAATGCTTCGGCCGGAATTGAGAATCTTGACTTTCTTGTCGTCAATATCAAATCCGAGCACCCTCACGCCCGCCAACGCAAATTCCCGAGCCAAAGGCAGTCCCACATAGCCCAAGCCAAGAACGCCAACCACAACCTTTTTACTCGCAATTTTTTTCTCGAGATTGTCCATATTCATCCTTCCTCATTGAACCTTATTGCAAACACCACTGCGGGTCATACGGGTTGCCGCAATGGGCGTTTTTTCAGCCGTATACTACCTCTCCGTCACGGGCATAATCGGCAATAAGTGATTTCCCGGATTGCCACTCCTGCGGAGTCATCGCTACCGCTTCAATCGGTTTAAATACCTTATAAATTGCGGAAGACAATAATTCGATTCGCTCCCAGTATCCCTTTCCCTCAAAATCCTCCGAAATAACCACCAAATCAATATCACTGTCTTCCCGCTGCCGTCCGGACGCATAGGATCCGAACAAAATAATTTTTTGGGGTTTTATTCCGACCTCCTGCAGGGCTTTTTGAAAATCAGAAATGACGGCTAAAACTGCTTTTTTATCCATTGGAGAATTTCCTTAGCCTGAATAATCAACTGCTTCGAGATCGCCTCCGTATAATGGATTTGCAATTGTTCAATATCTTCGGGGTACCTTGTCGCAATATGGGCTTCATTAAGCCGAGCAATAATTGTCCCTGTTTTCTCTTCTGGTTTGATTCCCATCTTATCCAGCAAATAAATCAGATTATGCGTTTTGGGCGGAATCTCTCGCAGCTTCGCCTGGTAAAGGCCTTTCAGTGCCTTTTCAAGAGACAGATGGCACAGAAAAACCGCGTAAAAATATCTCCCGCCGCTGTGCATAAACTCTGCGGTTTCCATATCATAGTCAGCCTGTTTCATCCATTCCACGGCTTTTTTGTCCATCTTTCGCCGTTTTTCCTATCTCGTTTTCCAATCAGCCTCAATGACCAAACCGTTTCCCGTGCAAGAACCCTATAACCAACGGTCTATTGTTTTTTCAAATCGGATTGACCGCTTTCGGTCCTGAAAGGTTTTCACATTTCCTCTGCCTTAAAAATGATTCAAACACCACTGCGGGTCATACGGATTGCCGCAGCGGAGCCATTGGCTCGCCAGCACGGAGAAATCAGACAGACCTACAAAGCAGTCTCCATCCAAATCCGCCGTCAGTGCCCTTTCACACTGAAAAATGGTAAACGCCGCATCGCTCATATCCGTTTTCAACGGGTCAGCCGAATCACTGATGCGAATCCAGCATTCCGTCGAATCCGCATCCGGCAGGGGTTTCCAAAGGAAATCGCCCGTATTGGGAACGCCGGGAGTAATCAGATTCCAGGTGTTTCCATTATCCGTCGAATAGACAATCTTGATATAGTCCGGCGAAGGCCCTTCGGTCTGCCAGCGGATAGGGACTTCTGTGCCTGCCAAAAACATCTCCCCGCCGTTTGGAGAAAGAATCGTCAGAACCGTCGGCACCGGCACATCAGCATAAAAAAGGTCATCTCCGCTTCGCCAGATTATCCGGCTGCCCCAGACGACGGGGCGCAGCTGTGGACCCGACCGCGTATCCACCTCCAGAAAAGCCCCGGTCGCCAGATTGCAGGCATAGATATCCGAATTGGCAGAGCCGTTTCGATAGTCCTCCCAGACAACCATCGAACCCTGAATAACCGGCAGAATCTGGTCACCGGCCGCCTGACAAACGGCGAATTCCGGTCCATCCGGAAGCCGGCGGGCATACAAATCCACACCGGTTTCATTCTTGTTTCGCTCATCCTGCCAGACAACAAGCCCCCCGCTGACGGAGGGACGAAATTGAAGTGCAGACTGCGTACAGACGGCCGTCTCCTGGCCGGTCTGAAGATTTTTGGCATAAATATCCCAGTTGCCGCTGTTGCGCAGGTCCACCCAAACTACCCACGGTCCGTCAATCGCCGGATACCCTTCAAACGCCGAACCGTTGGAAATCACAAACTCCTCGCCGGTTTCCAGATTGTATCCGTACACATCCCAATTGCCGGCTCGATAGTCCTGCCAGACCACAATCGAACCGCTCACGCGGGGATTCATTTGAGCGGCACTGTTTGTGCAAATCGCAAACTCCTGACGAGTCCGCAAATCAAAACCGTAAATGTCATAATTGCCGCTGCGCATATCCTGCCAGACGACAATCGGACCGCTGACGGAGGGCGCCGACTGCTCCTGAAGAGCCGTACAAATCACCAGCTCATTCGGCTCAGAAAAATGGAAGCCGTAAATATCCATGTTCAGCATCCCGCTGCGTTCGTCCTGCCAGACAACCACCGGTCCGTCAATCGCCGGATAATCCTGAACTCCGCCGGCCGTACACAAAGGAAACCTTGTCAAATCCGCTGCTGCCGATACTGCCAACATTCCTACCCCTACCACCGCCATCCAAAACCGCTTCATCACGACCTCCTTTCTTTTGAAATCCTTCCTAAAAGCCCTTCGTGAGCAACCAAGCAACAGCTTCAGCAAATCACCGGGGCATTACACACCCTGCGGAAGAAATTTCAGCTGTAAAACGCAAGAATAGTCTGGACAACATATTCTTTCATCTCATCTGTCAGTTCCGGATAAATCGGCAGGGCCAGGACCTCTTTGGCGGCCTTTTCGGCCTCGGGGCAGTCCCCCTCACGGCCGCCCAGATAGGCAAAGCATTCCTGCAGATGCAGCGGCACCGGATAATAAATCTCGCAGCCGATCTGCTTTTCCTTCAGATAAGCAACCAGCTCATCCCGCCGCGGCACCCGGATGACATACTGATTGAAAATGGAAACACAATCCTCTGAAATAACCGGTGTGCGGACGGGGCTCCCTTGGAAACGTTTGGTGTAATACGCCGCATTCATCCGCCGGGCCTGCGACCACTGGTTCAGATACGGCAGTTTGACCAGCAGGGCCGCCGCCTGAATCGGGTCCAGCCGGAAATTGCCGCCGACGTATTTGTGATAATATTTGGGCTGGCTGCCGTGATTGCGCAGAATCATCAGACGCTGGTACAGGGCCTCGTCGTTGGTGACAACCATCCCGCCGTCGCCGATGCCGCCCAGATTCTTGCTCGGAAAGAAGGAAAAGCAGCCGCAGGTGCCGAGACTGCCCGCCCGCCGTCCTTTGTAGGTTGCGGAAATCGCCTGAGCCGCATCTTCAATCACCGCCAGCCGGTGCCGCTCGGCAATCTGCAGAATCGGGTCCATATCCGCCATCTGCCCAAAGAGATGCACCGGCATAACGGCTTTGGTGCGGGAGGTAATCGCCCGCTCAATCAAGGCCGGATTGATGTTGAAGGTAACCGGGTCAATATCGACAAAAACGGGCTTGGCGCCGACCCGGGCGATGCAGCCGGCCGTTGCAAAAAAGGTAAAGGGAGTGGTGATAACCTCATCCCCCGGACCGATTTCCAGACTCATCAGACTGTTTAAGATGGCATCCGTGCCGCTGGAAACCCCTACGGCATATCGGCAGCCGCACAGCTGAGCAATCTCTTTTTCGAGCTGCTCTACCTTCGGGCCGCCGATACAGACCTGCGAATCGAGCACTTCATTAATCTGAGCCAGCACCTGCTGGCGAATTGTGCGGTACTGGGCTTTTAAATCCAGCAAAGGAACCTGCATGTTCACCTCAAGCTTCAAAATAAGTCGTTGAAATCCCCGGATTTGGGGGCCGTTTTGTGTATTCGATACCAGTCAATCGTCGCCTTCAGGCCGGTCCGCAGGTCCGTGCGGGCACGGAAGCCGAATTCCTTTTCGGCCCGGCTCGTATCCAGACAGCGGCGGGGCTGACCGTCGGGCCTGGAAACATCCCATCGGATTTGTCCGTCAAACCCCGTCAGCTCGGCAATCATCTCCGCCAGAGCCCGAATGGTGATTTCCTGTCCGGTGCCCAGATTCACAGGGTCGGGCTTGTCATAGTATTCCGTCGCCAGCAGGATGCCCTCGGCGGCATCCGCCGCATGAAGAAACTCCCGCGAAACAGTTCCGGTTCCCCAGCACTCAATCCAATCCCGGCCTTCCTCGACAGCATCCACACATTTTTTAATCAGGGCCGGAATCACATGGCTGGTTTCCGGGTCGAAATTATCGCCGGGGCCGTACAGATTGACCGGCAGCAGATAAATCGAATGAAAACCGTACTCCTGCCGATAGGCCTGCGACTGCACCAGAAGCATCTTTTTGGCCAGGCCGTAAGGGGCGTTGGTCTCCTCCGGATAGCCGTTCCACAAATCCTCTTCTTTAAACGGCACAGGCGTAAACTTCGGATAAGCGCAAATCGTCCCGACGGCGACGAACTTTTCCACGTCGTGCAGCCGGGCCTGTTCCATCAGCTGCACCCCCATCATCAGATTTTCATAAAAGAACCGCCCGGGGTGCCTGCGGTTGGCTCCGATGCCGCCGACCACCGCCGCCAGATGAATCACCATATCCGGCTTCATCTGCTCAAACATCCGCACCACATCGTCCATCCGCACCAGATTGTACTGAGCGCTTCGCGGCACAAGGACCTCTCGGCAGCCCCGCTGCTGAAGGCCCTGCACGACATAGCGGCCCAGAAAGCCCGCCCCGCCGGTCACAACCACCCGCTTGTTTTCAAAAAATCCGCTCATCGCCGATTGTTTTTGTGGTCTTTGAGCACCTTTTCTTCTTCCGCCAGCTTCAAGTCCGCCTCCGTCATCATCCGGGCCAGCTGTCGGAAGGTCACCTTCGGTTCCCAGCCGAGTTTGGTTCGGGCCTTGGAGGCGTCGCCCTGCAGCACATCCACCTCCGTCGGGCGAAAATACCGAGGGTCAATTTCAACATACTCACGCCAGTCCAGATCGAGATAACCGAAGACTTCATCCAGAAATTCGCGGACGGAGTGCGATTCGCCCGTGGCCACCACGTAATCATCCGGCTGGTCCTGCTGAAGCATCCGCCACATCGCCTCGACATAGTCGCCGGCATATCCCCAGTCTCGTTTGGCCTCCAGATTGCCCAGATACAGTTTGCTCTGAAGCCCCATTTTGATTCGTCCGGCCGCCCGCGTGATTTTGCGGGTCACAAACGTTTCGCCCCGGCGCGGCGATTCGTGGTTAAAGAGAATCCCGTTGCAGGCAAACAGCCCGTAGGCCTCCCGATAATTGACCGTCTGCCAAAAAGCGTACACCTTGGCACAGGCATAGGGGCTTCGAGGATAAAACGGTGTCTTTTCCGTCTGGGGGATTTCGGACACCTTGCCGTACATCTCGCTGCTGGAGGCCTGATAGAACCGCGGGGGCTTTTTCATCATCCGCAGCGCCTCCAGAAGCCGAAGCGTCCCGAGGGCATCGACGTTGACTGTGTAAATCGGCTGGTCAAAACTGACCCGAACATGACTTTGGGCCCCCAGATTGTACACCTCATCGGGCTGAATCTCATTGAGAATAGACGACAGACTGCCGCCGTCCGTCAGGTCGCCGTAAATCAGTCTCAGCGGCGGCTGCTCATGCGGGTCGCGATACAGATGGTCGATGCGCTCGGTGCTGAAGGTGGAGCTGCGCCGCACGATGCCGTACACCTCATAGCCCTTTTCCAGAAGCAGCTCCGTCAGATACGAGCCGTCCTGCCCGGTAATCCCGGTAATGAGCGCCTTTTTCTTTTTCATACGGCCTCCCTGCGCATCCACTGAACAAAACGGGCTAACCCTTCTTTAAGGGATGTTTTGGGACAATAGCCCAGGTCCTCGGCGGCCTTTCGGATATCGGCACACGTGCGAATGACATCGCCCGGCTGCGGAGGCAGAAACCGCCGCTGGGCCCGCTTGTTCATAACCTCCTCCAGCGCTGCAATCAGATTATCCAGCCGAATCGGGCAGGATTCCCCCAGATTGTAAACGGCAAAACCGCGGCAGGCCTTCAGCGCTGAAACCGTTCCATCAATAATGTCGTCAATATACGTAAAATCGCGCTCAGCAGAGCCGTCGCCGTAAATCGGAATCGGTCTGCCGGCCTCAATCAGCCGGGCAAACTTGTGAATCGCCAGGTCCGGACGCTGCCGCGGACCGTACACCGTAAAGAACCGAAGACAGAAGATATGCATTCCGTATAAGTGATGATAGGTTCGGCACAGCATTTCCCCGGCCTTCTTGGTGGCGGCATACGGAGAAACCGGTTCATTGACCGGGTCGTCTTCGGAAAAAGGAATTCGGCTGCTGTTGCCGTACACACTTGAACTGGATGCAAACAAAAGCGTGCGAATCTTGTTTTTCCGGGCCGCCTCGAGCACGGCCGCCGTGCCCCGCACATTCACATCGGCATAGCCGAGCGGGTCTTCAATAGAGGGCCGCACACCCGCTTTGGCCGCCAGATGCACCACGGCATCTGAACCCTCTGCGGCCGCTTCCAGAAAGGCCGCATCTCGAATGTCGCCTTCTTTCAGCACAAAGCGGCTGGATTTGAGCAGCTCGGTCAGATTTCTTCGTTTGACCGCCGGGTCATAAAACGGGTCGAAATTGTCCACGCCGACTACAAAATGGCCCTCTGCCGTCAGACGTTCGCACAAATGCGACCCGATAAACCCGGCCGCCCCCGTTACAAGGATTCTCATCTTCCCTCCGGCACCTGCCGCACGACAGAACGGCCGATGCTGTAATATTCAATTCCCTGTTTCTGAACAAACGAGGGACTGTAAAGATTGCGTCCGTCGAAAATTACCGGTTTTCTAAGCCGACGTGCAATCTGGTCAAAATCCGGCGTTCGGAATTCCTGCCAGTCCGTAAAAATCACCAGCCCGTCCGCCCCGTCCAGCACATCATAGGCATTTTCCATCCGCTGAATCCGGCCGTCCAGTTCCGGACAAACCGCCTCCGGGTCATAGGCGGCAACCTGCACGCCCGCTTCCAAAAACCGCTGAATGCAGAAAACCGCCGGCGACTCCCGCGTATCATCCGTACGCGCCTTGAACGACAATCCCCAGACCCCCAGTCGAACATCCCTCCGCCCCTGATAATACCGGAGCACTTTGTCGGCAAACCGCTGCTGCTGTCGGAGATTGACCTGCTGAACGGCCTCAGCAATCGTCATCGGCACCCCTTTTTGGCGGCCCATATAAATCAGGGCGCGAACATCTTTGGGAAAACAGCTGCCGCCGAAACCCACCCCCGGAAACAAAAACGACGGACCGATTCGGCTGTCGCTGCCGATACCCGCCCGCACCTGCTCAATATCCGCCCCATATTCTTCACACAAGGCGCTCAGTTCATTCATAAAGGAAATCCGAGCAGCCAGCATCACATTGGCGGCATACTTGGTCATCTCCGCACTGGCCGGGTCCATAAAGAAAATCCGGCTGCTCTTTCGCATAAAGGGAGCGTACAAATGCTTCATCAACTCCATCACGGCCGGGTTGGTTGTGCCGATAATGACACGGTCGGGTTTGAGAAAATCCTCGACGGCGGAACCTTCCTTCAGGAACTCCGGGTTGCTCACATAATCAAAAGGCACCTGCGTTTTGGAGGCAATCAGCTCACTGACAATCTTGTGGGTGCCGACCGGCACGGTACTCTTGACTACAATAATCCGGTACTCCTTCATCCAGCGGGCAATTTCTTCGGCTGCTGAGAGCACAGCGGAGATGTCCGCCGAACCATCCGGAGCACTGGGGGTGCCCACTCCCAGAATCAAAATCAGCGACTGCTCAACCCCCTCTTTCAAATCGGTCGTAAAAGTTAACCGCCCGCTTTTTTCATTTCGCCTGACAATCTCCTCCAGCCCGGGTTCATAAATCGGAATGAGCCCTTTTTTGAGATTGTCTATCTTTTTCCTGTCATTGTCTATACAAATGACATGGTTTCCGCCTTCCGCCAGGCAGGCCGCCGCTACCAGTCCCACATATCCAACACCGACTACGGAAACCTTCATATCATTAAGTCTAAGTAAAACAGTAAATTACAGCATTTTCGCCTGTCGAAAACGTCTTGAATTTACACTCCGTCCCCGTCGGCTGCAGTCCGCACGCCGTTAGGACTTAAATCCTTGATATTAAACATGTTGTGATTCTAAAAAACCCGTCCAGCCGCCCTCAAAGCTGCGGCGGAAAACCCGGATTTTCTTTCAACAGAAAGATAATATAAATATCGGTCTATCATAAACATCGAGTTAAAAACGTCCTAAAAATCTGCATGTTTTTTTTCTATTCCTCCTGAACTGTACAAGAGGTCCTGTCGTTTTCCCAGACCGTAATCTGAAACAATCTATTTCCCCCAAACTTCCCCTTTAAACATTGCCAGGCATACGAAGCAATGTTTTCAACCGTTGGATTCACATTAGAGAAATGAGGCACATCCGCATTCAGATTTTTGTGGTCCACAATCGAAAGAAAATGCTCTTCCACAACCTTCTGAAAACCAGCAATCCAGCCGTGCGGCTCCTGCTCATCCGGAATTTGTATCGAAACTTCGATGATGTAATTATGTCCGTGGCCGGCCGGGTTGGCACATTTGCCGAAACGACGGGCATTCTCTTCCGGGCTGAATTCATCGTTCCAAAGCCGATGCATGGCCGCAAACTCAAACCGTTCACTGTAAAAACGCATAGGGTTTTTCTCCGTTCGGAGGGAAAGAATCCGAAAAGGATTCAAGGCCAAATCCAGCCGGCTCACTCGAACTGTTCCAAAAACGGACTGCAAAGCCCGCACGCTGTCTGCAAGACAGACGAATAACTCGTTCAGAGTCAGCCCCCGACCCTGCAGAAAGCGGCGGCGAATCCGCTGTTCAAACAGCGGAACAGCATATTGCCGCACGGCTTTATCGATTTCTGAGACATTCACAACAAAACCGGTCTGGTTCTCGACCGGACCCCGCAGGGCCGCCGTCAGCGCCAGATACACCGCCAAACCGTCCCCGCAGGGTTTGGATGCATACGAGTTAAACCCCGTTTCAGAGGCCGGTCCAAACGGATTGACGGAAAAACGCACTTGCCGACAGAGTGTATGCATAGGGTCATGTTCGATTGGAATGCATCAAGGTGAGCACTTCGGCCCGGCTTCGCGGGTCTCGCTTGAAAATGCCGCGAAGGGAGCTGGTTACCATGACCGCACCGGGCTTCTGGATGCCGCGGATGGTCATGCAGCTGTGACTGGCCTCCAGAACCACCGCTACACCGATGGGTTCAAGACTTTTCATCAGGAAATCGGCAATCTGGTCTGTCAGCCGTTCCTGCACCTGAAGCCGACGGGCGAAGGTGTCCACGATGCGAGCCAGTTTGCTGACCCCCAGCACCCGCCCGGCCGGCAGATACGCTACATGGGCCTTCCCGATAAACGGCATCAAATGGTGTTCGCAGATACTGTAGAAAGGAATCTCCCGCAGGAGCACGATTTCATCATACTTTTCATGAAAGATGCTTTTGAGATGCTCCGCCGGATCCTGCTTCATTCCGGCCAGCAGCTCCGCATACATTCGGGCAACCCGCTGCGGTGTGGCCTTCAGGCCCTCCCGCTCCGGGTCCTCTCCCACCGCCAGCAGAATCTCCCGCACGGCCTTTTCAATCCGTTCCGTATCCACAACTCCCTCAGGGCTCGGGTTCGAAATCTTCTTAGAAGCTTCGCCCATATGTATTTTGCACCTCCACGGTTAAGTGCGTCTGAACAGGAGCATCCGGCGGCGTCTGCTGTCGAGCCGCACACCCGCACCGACAGCCCGCCCACCCCAAAATCAACAGCAGCAGTCCGCTCTTGAGTCCCATTCGGATTGTTCGCAGGATTTCATTGTGTACCAATTTCATTGACCAAATTCATCCATTTGAAACCATTTCTGAGACAGAAACGAGTAATTGTACTGAAAAACCCCGCCTCTGGAAAGAGGTATCCGCCGTTTAAGCTACTTCCTGCAGAAGGTCCATATACCGGCGAAGGACCTCAGAGCGCAGGACCATTCCGACAAAATGGGTCTTGTTTTCATCATCGGCTACCGCCAAACTGTTCACATCCAAATGAGAGAACAGCTCCAGAACCTTATCGAGCGTGTCCTCCGGCGAGACCACCGGCGCTTCCCGCCGGGCCAGTTCATCCCCGACCATCAGCGGAATTGCCTCCGGATGCATCAGCGTATTGCGGAGGTCTTTTTCACACAAAAGCCCTCTGTATCGACCCTGTTTATCCACAACAACGAAATCCGAGACCTCCTCATCAGCCGTTTTCTGGATGATTTCCTGCAGGGGCATTGAACCGGGCACGACAATCGCTCCGGGTTTCATTATATCCCGGACTGTAAATCGCCGCAGCAGAGCCGTGCGGGCATAGACCCCGAACCGAATCCCCATTCGATGTACCCGCGAGGCGGCAAACGATTTTCGGCAGACGATTTCGCTGAACAGCAGCGACAGGGTGCAGGAAAACATCACCGGCAGAATAATCGTGTAATTGTGGGTCATCTCAAAGAGCATGACGATGCTGGCCATTGGGGCATGGGTCGTAGCCGCCGCGACGGAAGCCATACCAACCAGACTGTAGGTCGCCGGACTGACCTGCGCAAACAGTTCAGTCCGCTGCAAAAGCAGGCCGAATCCGTATCCGAGGCTCGCACCCAGAAAAAAAGAGGGAGCAAAAATGCCTCCTGACCCTCCCGACCCCAGCGTCATCGACGTGGCGATAATCTTGGCCGCTATCAGAATAAACAGCATTCCGATGCTCAGCTCAAACCCGGAAACGCCCTGTGCCGAGCGGCTTCCGATGCACAAACCGATAAAGGAATACCCGCTCCCGAAGACAATCGGCTCGCCCCGCAGCGAAGGCCGAACCAGCCAGACCGTCAGCAGCCCCACCAGCCCCAGTCCGACCGCCCCAATGACCGGCCGGACGATTTCGCTGACTCGAAGCCGCTCAAAAAAAACCTCCACGGCGTACAAAGTATGCGTAAACACAATCGCCGTGCCCGCACACAGCAGCCCCAGCAGGATATAATTGCCCAATTCAATGCTGTGAAAACTGTATGCCGCCAGGTCACTGAGCGGAAAGATGGTTTCCTTTTTGCCCAGCAGCATCGAAGCCGTCATGCTGCTGAGCACCGAAGCAATCAGGATGGGAGAGAGGGTTCGGTAGTTGATGTCTTTCAAAAGCACCTCAATCGCAAAGAGCACTCCGGCGATGGGGGCATTGAAAATGGCGGCCATCCCGCCGGCCGCTCCGCAGCCGAGCAGAACCGGCATATGATGCCGCATCAGCCGAAAAAAGGTACCGGTTGAGGAGGCAATAGCGGCTCCGATTTGAATAATCGGCCCTTCCATTCCAACGGCTCCGCCGCTGCCGACCGTCAGGGCACAGGTGAGCATCCGGGCCAGGGCCACATGAAACTTGATTCGGCAGTCCCGCCGGACGATGGCATCCATCACCTCCGGCACGCCGTGGCCGACCGCTTCGCGTGAATAAAAACGCGCAATCAGACCCACGCCGAAAAACCCGGCCATCGGCAGCAGAAACAGCAGCAGCAGATGTCCCCGATACAAACCCTGCCAGCTGCCCGTGCCGTAGAAAAATCCGTCCACTGCAAGCACCATTTTGTCAAACAACACCGCCGCCGCCCCGGTGAGCAGCCCGACGGCGGCCGCCAGAACATACAGCAGGATTTCTTCCCGAAAACCGGCAGAAAAACGGAGGGAGTTTTCCGATGTCCCGGCGGGAACGGACGGACTTGTCGCCTTCTGCCTCCGGAGCCGCAGCCCCGTCAGTACAGCCATACCGACCTCCCTTGTGTTTTTTCAATCGTTACAGAGAGACAGCAAACGTCGTCAGCAGCCGCACACCGAATCCGATGGAGCCGGGCGTGTCTTTCTCACCAGCTCCCCAGACACCCACTCCGGCAATATCCAGATGCGCCCAGCGGGCCTTGCCGACGAACTGGCTCAAAAACGCCGCCGCCGTGCAGGCGCCGCCCCACTTGCCGCCGACATTTTTCAAATCCGCAACCTGACTTTTCATCGCTTCGACGTATTCGTCATCGCACGGAAGCCGCCAAACACGCTCGCCGGTCTTCTCGGAGGCCTTCTGAATTGCCTCCAGCAGTTTGGGGTCATTGCCCATCAGGCCGGCGCGTTTGGTCCCGAGGGCCACCACGCAGGCGCCGGTGAGTGTGGCCACATCCACAATCGGATTGCAGCCCAGCTTCACCGCATAGGCGATGGCATCGCACAAGAGCATCCGCCCTTCCGCATCGGTATTCTGAATCTCGACGGTCTTGCCGCTGTAGGTGGTCACAATGTCGCCGGGCCGATAGCTGGTTCCGCTGGGCAGATTTTCGGCGGCCGGAATGATGCCGTAAATAACGCGCCGCGGTTTGAGAGCGGCCACAGCGCTCATTGCCGCCAGCACAGCCGCCCCGCCGGACTTGTCAAACTTCATATCGTGCAGCCCCTCGCTGGGTTTTAAGCTGACGCCGCCGCTGTCAAAGGTAATCGCCTTGCCGACAAAGGCCAGCGGTGCGGCTTTGGAAGAGGCCACCGGCGGGCTGTACCGCAGAACAACCAGTCGCGGCGGATTGGCCGAGCCCTTTCCTACGGCCAGAATGCCGCCCATTTTCTCCGCAGCCAGTTTCTTTTCATCCAGCACGGTGCATCGAAGTCCGGGGGTTTTGCGGGCCAATTTCTGCGCCTCGGCCGCCAGGGCCGCCGGCGTCATCACATTGGCCGGACGATTGGCAATGGTCCGGGCATAGTTCTGGGCCTTTCCCAATATGCCGCCGACACGGATGCCCTGCTGCAGCGCGCGCAGGCGTTTGTCATCCGGTTCGGCCAAAACCGCCTGCAGAGAAAAAACCGGCGGTTCCGACGGCTCCGGACTGCGGTATTCGATATAGCGATAGGCGCCAAAATGAATCCCTTCGGCAAAGGCCTGAGCCAGCTCCTGCGGCGTATGGCCCGCCCAATCGCTCCAGTCCACTGCCGCCGCCAGCGAAGAAACCTTCAAATCCACCGCCGTCGAAGCCGCCAGAGCTGCCGCTTTGCGAAGCACATCCGCATTGGCTTTCTTCTTCTCCCCCAGTCCGACCAGAAGCACCCGTTCTGCACCGAGCTGTCCGCGGGTGTACAAAAGGGCCGTCGTCTGCGGCTTGCCTTTGAAGTCTTTCAGCTCCAGCAGCCGGCTGATTTGCCCTTTGAGCCGCCGGTCAACCCGCTGGGCCCAGCCGCCCAGCGGTTCTTTTTCGAAAACCCCCACCGCCAATACATCCGTGCGAATCTGAAGCGGATCTGCTTGTCGGCATACCACCGCCGTGTCTATGGCTTTTTTCATCGCTGCTTTCTTCTCCAGTATTCCTGTTCTGCTTATCGGGATGCGGCCTTGGCGGTCTGCTGCTTGTTCTGCATCCGATGCCGCAGCATGCTGTCGATAAACTCCTCAATCTCGCCGTCCAGAACGGCCTGCACATTGCCGGTCTGGTAATCCGTCCGATGGTCTTTGACCAGCTGATAGGGCTGAAGGACATAGCTGCGAATCTGGTTGCCCCAGGCGATTTGCCCCTTGCTGCTGTACAGTTTGGCCAGCTCCGCATCGCGCTTCTGCTGTTCGAGCATATACAGCCGGCTCTTGAGCATCCGCATCGCTTCGGCGCGGTTTTTGTGCTGGCTTCGGTCGTTTTGGCACTGGACCACTATGCCGGTCGGCAGGTGCGTAATCCGAACGGCGGAACTGGTTTTGTTGACGTGCTGGCCGCCGGCTCCGCCTGCTCGATAGGTATCCACGCGAATATCCTCATCGCGGATTTCGATTTCAAAATCCTCATCCTGCTCCGGAATGACATCCACGGCGGCAAAACTCGTATGCCGCCGGCTGTTGGCGTCAAACGGGCTGATGCGCACCAGGCGGTGAACGCCCGTCTCGCAGGACAGCTTCCCGAAGGCAAACGGCCCGCTCACCAGCAGCGTAATGGAACGAATGCCCGCTTCTTCACCCGGCGTGATGTCCATTTCTTTGTAGGTGTATCCGGCCCGTTCAAAATACCGCGTGTACATCCGCAGCAGCATACTGGCCCAGTCGCAGCTTTCCGTGCCGCCGGCGCCGGCGTGAATGCTGAAAAAACAGTTCTTGGCGTCATCCGGACCGTTCAGCATCCCCGCAATCTCAATTTTGTCGCATTGACGGGACAATCGGGCCAGGTCCTGCTCAATCGAAGCCAGGGTCTGGGCGTCATTTTCCGCACAGGCCAGCTCAAACAGCTCCTGCAGGTCGCTTAAGGTCTGCTGGGCCTCCTGAACGGGTTCAACGACGGATTTGACCGCACTTAATTCGGAAACAACCTGACGAGCGGTTTCCGGATTGTCCCAAAACCCAACCTGAGACATCCGGCTTTCCAGTTCCTTGCGAAGGGTCATTTTGTTGGGAATGTCAAAGACAGTCCCGAATCTGCTGTATTCGGGCCTCCAGGGCCTCCAAAGCCGACTTGATTTCTGCTTTTTCCATAAAACCCTTTCGGGGCTAACCCCATTTGAATCGCTATAAATCCCGAAAAATTAAGACCTTTCTTATACCCGATTTGAAGGGTTTTGGCAAGGCGTCTTTCGAGGATTTGTTTGCGGCCATTGATTGTTCTGATTCTCCAATCCGATTATACTTTCTCCTATGGAACTGGCGGAAGTCATCAAAAAACATGCCCTTCAGCTGGGCTTTGATGCCGTCGGCATCACCACCGCCGAGCCGCTGGAATCGGTGCATATAGACCGTTTTCGCCGCTGGCTGGACGAAGGCGGTGCGGATGGTCTGGACTATATGCAGCGGCACATCGAAAAGCGTTTTGCTCCGGCCCAGCTTCTCGAAGGGGCTCAGTCCGTCATCTGTGTTGCTGTTCACTACAAACCCGCCGAAATCCCCTCCTCTCCGGGTTGTGCACAAATCGCCCGTTTTGCCTTATACGAGGATTATCATCTGTTTCTCAAAGAACAGCTTCGGCAGCTGGCTTGTTTTATCGAAAGCCGCCTGCCGAAAGGGACCCGCTGGACATACAAAATCTGCACCGACAGCGTCCCGCTGGCGGAACGGGCCCTGGCAGCCCGGGCCGGTCTGGGGTTTATCGGGAAGAATCACATGCTCATCCATCCGGTCTTGGGCTGTCAAATCCTGCTGGGAGAATTGGTAACCACCCTGCCGCTGCCGCCGGACAAGCCCGCTTCGATGGACGGCTGCGGTCGATGCACCCGCTGTCTGCAGGCCTGTCCCGCCGGGGCTCTTCGCCCCGACGGCTTCTTTCAGACCAATCGATGCATCAGCTTTCTGACTCAATATGCAAGCGATGCGCCCAATATCCAGACAGGTCGCTGGATTTTCGGCTGCGACGAGTGCCTGCTGGCCTGTCCGTATGAACAGAAGGCCCCGCCCTGCCGAACCACTCCGCCGGGCTTTACGCCGGAACGCGCAGCCCTCCGGCCCGAGGACATCCTTCAATGGGATTCTATCCACTTTGAGCGGGTTTTCAAAAAGTCCTGCGTGGAGCGAATCGGCCTGAAAAAACTTCAGCAAAATGCAGCGGCTTGCCTGAAATCCTCAGACAAGCCGACCGGAAACACACGATAAAGCCCTTTTTTATTACGGAACCAAAAAGATATCTTTCTCATCGGCGGGCACTTCGCGGCCTGTATAGGCCTCTACGCCGCGAACGGTAAAAATATCGTCCTCCTGATAAAACCGCGAGGCCAGAAATTCCACACTGCCGTCGCAGAAAAGAACATTCTGGCCTCTTTGATTGTGATTGGGGCTGAGCAGCTTCTTTAAGTCCTCATTGAGCAGCACTCTTTCATACTCATCCCGCTGCGCCGTACAATTGGTTCGCTTGCGGAACGACACAAAAACCGGATTCATATCACTCAAAATGATGCGCCGCTGGCCGCTCTGAGCCGTTTTGTTCTGACCGCAGCGGAGCATTACACTGTAGCTGATATTCTGCGGGGAGGGAAAATCCTTCAGCCCGGACATCGAAGCGCTGTTGTACTGGACCGCACAGCCGTCCCGATGACCGGGACAGACAAAATTCTCGCCGCCCACATACCCCAGCCGAACCAGCTGCCAGACAAAGCGTGTGCTGGAGCGCGGCTGATCGCCCTGGTCGCCGACCATCCACCAGGGCTGCCCCGGCTGCAGCTGCGCCGAGGCAAACCGCCCGTCATTGTCATCCGCATAGGCCGACAGCGCCCGTCCGATCCGTCCCAAATTCACCGAACAGGCCACCTGCCGGCTGTGATCCCGCATCGCCGAAACCGCCGGCAGAAGAAGACCGGAAACTAAAACCACCGCGGCGGCCATCGCGGCAATTTCAAACGCAATTTTCAGAACACGCGGTTTGGATTCAGATACAGATGAGGGAGAAGAAAAATCGATGGGAAGGGTTTTGCGGCTTTCGTCCTCAAGCAGTTCATCGAGACGCTTGACGGGCGAACTTTGCTGCACACGAGCCGCCAGCTTCAGCCGGGCGATGGTCAATTGGGCCAGGTCGTCGGGGCATTCTTCGCCGTCCAGGCAGTCCAGACACCCAAACGTCACACTTAAAGAGGCATAAACTCGCGCTGCTTCTGAATCCGTTTCAACCAGCATGCGGCCTCTTTCAAGTTCTCCTTCGTCGCCGCACTGAAAAAAGAAATCCATGACCAGCTGCAACTGCTCGGGAGTTAAATGACTCATAAATGCTTTATGCTCCGTTCGGCGGATTTCCACTTTTTCATAAAATAGACGACCGCAGTATGAAGCCGGCTTTTCACCGTCCCTATAGGTATACTTAAAATCTCGGCCATGTGTTTGTAGGAAAATTGCTCAAAATAGGCTAAAATAAGAATTCCCCGCAGATTTTCCGGCATTTCCGATATAATCTGTCGAACTCGCCGGGCGGTTTCTTCTTTGGAAATCTCGGCCTCCGGCGTGGTCTCATAAGATGTAAGGATATTGACCACCTCGTCCAGAGACAGTTCGCCCGCGTCGGCCAGGGTCCCCATGCTCATCGAGGACTGACGCTGGATTTTTCGCAGGGCATCCTTGGCCTTGTTGGCCGCTATGGTAAACAGCCACGGACGCAGCGGGCGGTCGGCATCAAAACTGTCCCGGCTCGTATACAGCTGCAGAAAAGTCTCCTGAAAAACATCCTCGACGATATCCTGCCGGTTGACAAAACGCCGCAGAAATGCGTAAAGCGGGTTCTTATAACGATTTACGATTTCTTCAAATGCTGTCTCATCTCCCTGCCGATACCGCTGGAGAAGTTCCGCATCCGAAATCGCTTGTTCAGGATTTTTCTTATTCACATTTTCCAATATTCAGGTTCTCCGTTTCCACGAAGAGACCATTATACAGGAATCCCAGATGAAAATAAATCAAAAAGACCTACCTTTCAGAAGGCGTATATTCCCCCAAAATATTACTCTTTCAATAAAGTTTCGGACCAATGAGAAATGTCTTCGTGAAAAAAATTTTAATGTTTGAAATGCCGTTTCCCTGCAAACACCATCGCAATCCCCGCCTTGTCGGCCGCCGCGATGACTTCATCATCTTTCTTGGAACCGCCGGGCTGAATAATGCAGGCGATTCCCGCGGCAGCCGCATTTTCCACATTGTCCGGGAACGGGAAAAAGGCATCCGAACCCATCGCGGCACCGCGGGCATTCTCTCCGGCGTGCTTGATGGCAATAAAGCCGGACTCCACCCGGTTCATTTGTCCGGCGCCGACCCCCACCAGCCGCCGGTCTTTGACCAGTGTAATCGTATTGCTCTTGACGTGTTTGGCGCACAGCCAGGCAATCCGCAAGTCCTCCATCTGTTCTTTGGTCGGCTTGGCCTTGGTCGGAAAAGTCAGATTTTCCGGTTCCCATCCGGCCAAATCCCGCTCCTGAAGCAAAAGCCCCCCGACGACACAGCGCACATCATATTCCCGCACATCCCGTTTCGTCCGGTCAATCGGCCCGGTCTCGAGGAGACGGACTCGCTGGCCCCAGGCCTTGCGGCCTCGAATAATCTCCAGCGCCTCCGGCGTGTAAGCGGGCGCTGCAATCACCTCGGCAAAGAAACCGGCGGCCCCGCGGGCTTTTCCGAATCGGTCATACGACTCCATAATCACCGTCGCCAGGTCCTTATCCACCGGACGGTTCAGAGCGATAATGCCGCCGAAAGCGCTGACCACATCGCCCAGATAGGCCTTTTCATAGGCCCTGCAGATATCCTCATCAACCGCACAGCCGCAGGGATTCATATGCTTGACCACGACTGCGGCGGGCTCGTCAAACTCCTTGACCAGTTCAAACGCCGCATTGGCATCCATCAGATTATTGAAGCTGATAGGGGTGTCGCCCTCCATCAGCCGAGCGGAACCGATGCTCACCTCCCGACTGTCCGCAAAGCGGTAAAACGCACCGCGCTGGTGGGGATTTTCGCCGTAGCGCAGCTCCTGAGCCCGCACGGCGGCAATGGAGATGCGCTCCGGGAACAAATCCTCCGCCCGAGCGGAAAGATACCGGGCAATCGCCGCATCGTAGGAAGCCGTCAGGGCAAAGGCCGCCCGCGCCAGTTCCTCCCGCAGCGTCAGCGGCACCGCGCCCTGATTGTCCCGCATCGCCTCCAGCACGCGGCTGTACTGCGACGGAGAGGTCACAATCGTCACGAACCGATAATTCTTGGCGGCGGAACGCACCATACTCGGCCCGCCGATGTCGATATTCTCAATCGCCTCCTCGAGGGTGCAGTCCGGACGGGCGGTTGTCTTCTCGAACGGATACAGATTCACGCAGACCAAATCAATCGGCTCAATGCCGTGCTGCTTCATCGCCGCCGCATGGTCGGCCTTGTCCCGAAGCCCCAGCAGCGCCCCGTGAATCTTCGGATGCAGCGTCTTGACGCGCCCGTCCATCATCTCCGGAAAACCCGTCACCGCATCAATCGGAATCACCCGAATCCCCGCGTCCTGAAGCGTCCGCGCCGTCCCGCCGGTGCTGATAATCTCAACCCCCATTCCCGCCAGGGCCTGCGCAAAGTCCGTCAGGCCGCTTCTGTCCGAAACACTGATCAGCGCACGCCGAATCCGTACATCCATCGAAATCGTTCCCTCAAAAAAAATTACGGCACAGACAAACAGGCCACACGCCCCTGTTCATCCGCCAGATAGATAAGATTGTCTTTCAGATTCACAGCTCCCAAACGAACCGCCGCCGCATTCACCGAAGCAACCGGTCGGCCCGTCGCATTATTCATCACCACAATCAGGCCCGGCTGAGCAAAAACGTATGCCCGCTCCTGCGATTCACAAAGCAGCAGCTGACCGTCCGGCACATTCCAGACTTCCTGTCCGCTGTCTTTGGAAACAGCGTACAGCCCGTTTCGT
Organism: Anaerohalosphaeraceae bacterium; assembly: GCA_037479115.1. Taxonomy (NCBI): domain Bacteria; kingdom Pseudomonadati; phylum Planctomycetota; class Phycisphaerae; order Sedimentisphaerales; family Anaerohalosphaeraceae; species Anaerohalosphaeraceae bacterium. The sequence goes on from JBBFLK010000009.1 coordinate 78,231, forward strand.
CCGGCATTCTGATACACCAGCCGCTGCCCGACGATTGGGGGCTGCCGAATCTTTTCGCCCGCAAAAAACGGCATGGACCACATCAGCCGGCCCGTGGCCGCATTGATTTTATAGAGTTTGGTATCCTCCCCGCCTGCATAAATCGCCCCAGCATCCAGTACAAGGGCGGCTGTAATTGCTCCGGAACAGTTGTACTGCCACAGCTTAACCGGCTCATCCGTCTTCATCGCCGTGACCGCTCCGCCGGCCGCTGCAAAAAACACCTGCTCGTTTGTTGCCAGAACGGATGTAATCGCAGAATCATCGTCGGCTGTGGCACTGAACAGCTTGACATAATCGCCGTCCTCCTGCCGCTGGTAGGCATGAATCCGACGGTCCACACCGGCCACATACAGAAACCAGTCGTTTTTGGCCAGACAGACCCCCCGGCTCGCCGGGGCTTCGCCAAGCTCCTGCCTTCGAATCACCGTCCCGCTGACAGGGTCCAGCATCACCAGCCGGCTGCCGGTCAGAAAATACAGCCGGTTGTCCAAAAACAGCGGCTCCACCATCGGCAGCCGTTCCTCCGCCGCCTGCATCTGAAACCGCTCCGTGCCGTCCTGACGGTTTCGACAGAACAGATAATTGCGGTTTGTCAAAACAATCAGATGCGAATCAAAAACAAACAGACGCTCAATCTTCTCGGACACCTCCGTCTTGACCGGCAGCTGAATCTGCCAGTTCAGTTTCAGTCCTGCCTCCGAGAGCAGACGCGGCGAAATCAGAGGGTCCGTGGAAGCCGCCCGGCTCTCCGCAGCTGTCATCCAGAACAACACAAGCAGTCCCGCCGGCCAAAGACAGCGGGATTTCCGTTTCCCCATAATCGTCATCGATCACTCCTCATGCGTTTCATCCAACTGCACATAATCCGCCAGGTCAATGCCGTGCTCCTGTTCAAACTGCCGCAGCTGCCGGATGCGTTCGATGTCATCCTGAATCCGGTTAACCAGTTTGAAAATATAGGGTTTTCCCTCCAGCCGGTTCTGCAAATCCTCCAGCATCGGCTCCCAGTCGCCTCCGTACAGCTGGGTTTTCAAGATAACCAGGAGCCGGTGCTCCTGGCTCAAATGCCGGACGAACTCTTCCACCGACAAAGAGGGCGCTTTGTCCGGTTTTTTCCGCTGCTTTCCCGACATAGGCACTCCCGGTTTTCCGAGAGAAACATCGTACCGTTTGCCCCCCCGAAAAGCAATCGAAAACCCCCGTGTTTACGAGGGAGATTCGGCCAGGGTTGTTTCGATGCCGGCCAATTGAGCCATCCGCACAATCAGCCGGGACCGGCGGACATCAACCTGACCCCGCTGGGTTCGGATGTATTCCTTGCCGACCAGGACGGCCTGGGCTTCCGAAATAATCTGCTGAACCCGCTCGGCAGGCATGCCTTCGAAGGTCATCGCATCGTAGGCCAGAACCGTCACGTGGTTTTCCGTCACACGGACAAACCCGCCCTCAAGGATATAAAACGAATCGGGTTTGTCCAATATCTGGCGTACCTCCATAATCCCCAGCGTCAGTTTGGCCAGCATCGGGCAGTGATTGCGCAGAATCCCGCGCTGGCCGTCGTGAGCCGGCACAACCAATGAGCCGGCCCGGCAGTCCAGCAGTTTGGCCTTGGGCGTCAGCAGAATCACCCGAAACAATCCGTGCGTCAGTTCCACCATAATGCGGCCTTCGTTTTTATGCTTTGGCGGCCTTTTCCTGGGCCTCTTCCACCGCTCCGATGTACAAAAAGGCCTGTTCCGGCAGGTGGTCCCACCGGCCTTCACAGATTTCCCGGCAGCTGCGGACCGTATCGGCGGTGCTCACATACTTGCCCTCCAGGCCGGTAAACTGGCGGGTTACGATAAACGGCTGGGAGAAGAACCGCTCCAGACGACGAGCCCGGCTGACAATCTGCCGGTCTTCCCGGCTGAGCTCATCAATCCCCAGAATCGCAATAATATCCTGCAGACTGTGATAGCGCTGCAGATATTCGAGCACCCGCTGGGCCGTGTCGTAATGCTCCTGGCCGACGATGTTCGGGTCGAGGATTCGGCTGGTGCTTTCCAGCGGGTCAATCGCCGGGTAGATGCCCTTCTCCGTAATTCGACGGGACAAAACGACCGACGAGTCCAGATGGGTAAAGGTCGTCGCCGGCGCCGGGTCGGTCAGGTCATCGGCCGGCACATACACCGCCTGCACGGAGGTAATCGCTCCGTAGGCCGTGGAGGCAATCCGCTCCTGCAGCTGGCCCATTTCGCTGGCCAGCGTCGGCTGATAGCCCACCGCACTCGGAATGCGTCCCAGCAGTGCCGACACCTCCGAACCGGCCTGCGAAAACCGGAAGATGTTGTCGATAAACAGCAGCGTCTCTCCGCCCATCTCGCAGAGGGCTTCCGCCATCGTCAGGCCTGTCAGGGCCACACGCAGACGCGCCCCCGGCGGCTCATTCATCTGCCCGAAAACCAGACAGGTGTTGTCCAGCACCGTCGAGTTCGTACTGCCGATGCGGGTCCGCTGCATCTCCAGCCACAGGTCGTTGCCCTCGCGGGTCCGCTCGCCGACTCCGGCAAACACCGAAAAACCGCCGTGCTGGGTCGCTATGCGGGCAATCAGCTCCTGAATAATCACGGTCTTGCCGACCCCGGCTCCGCCGAACAGACCCGTCTTGCCGCCGCGGACAAACGGACAAAGCAAATCAATCACCTTGATGCCTGTCTCGAACATCTCCGACTTGGCGGTCAGCTCCGTAAACTTGGGCGGCTTGCGGTGAATCGGACGCTTCTGTTTGACCTCAATCGGCCCCTTGCCGTCGATGGGCTCGCCGAGCAGATTAAACACCCGCCCGAGCGTTTCTTTCCCGACCGGCACCTGAAGCGGCCCGCCGGTATCCACCACCTCCATTCCGCGCCGCAGCCCCATCGTCGAGCCCAGCGCCACCGCCCGCACCCGGCCGCCGCCCAGATGCTGCTGCACCTCTCCAACCAGACGCAGCGGCCTGCCTTCAAACGTTCCGCGAACCTCCAGGGCCGAATAAATCCCCGGAATCCGCTCCACCGGAAATTCCGCTTCAAACGTGCTTCCGATGATTTGGATGATTCGTCCAATATTTTCCATCGGTTGTGTCTCTGCCTTACGACTTCATTGCATTCATACCGCTGACAATATCCAGCAGTTCCGTAGTAATCTGACCCTGCCGGGCCCGATTGTAGGCCTTGGTCAAATCGGCAATCATTTCGTCGGCATTGTCGCTGGCGTTGCGCATTGTCACCACCCGCGCCAGATGCTCGCTGGCGGCCGCCTCGATGAAACAGCCCAGAATCGAGGTCCGCACAATCATTTCCGAAAGCGTCTGAAAAATCTCCTCGCCGGAGGGACTCAGAAGAAAATCCTCAAAGTTCTGCTCCCACGGCCAGATAATCGTGGAACGTGTGGTCAGGTCATCTATCAAATCCGCCACCGGCAGCACCGTCAGCGTCTGGGCTTTCTGGCTGGCGGGGGAATAAAACCGGTTGTACACAACCCCCAGCCGGCCGATGCGGCCTTCCAGATACTCCTTCAGAAAGAAATCGCCGATTTCGTTGGCCTGAGCGGTTGCGGGCACCTCGGCAAATTCCGTGTACACCTTCGCCGGCTGAATTTTCAGGTGCTCCAGGTAGCTGAGCACCTTGCGGCCCTTGACGTAAATCTGAAGCGTGCGGCCGAATTTTTTGGCCATCTTCAGGTGCGTGTCCAGCAGCCGAAACAAATCGTTGTTATACGCCCCGCACAGACCCCGGTCGGAGCCGATGACCAGCAGCGCCTGCGTCTTCGAGGGCGAGGGCTTCATCAGCGGATGCTCAATCGGTTTTTCCGCCGCAACCATCAGATACGCCATCTGCGCCAGGGCATCATAAAACGCCAGCCCCTGCGCCCACTGGTGATAGTACTGACGATAGCGCACCGCACTGATGGTTTCCATCGTGCCGGTCACCTTCGAGATATTCTGAGCGGCTCTCCGCCGCGCCAAAATTTGCCGGGCATGTGCCATAGGCCGATTGCGCGTCCGTCGTTTTTATCCGCCGTACGAAAATTTATAAATCATCTTAAATGTCTGAATGGCTTCTTTGAGCTCCTCGACCTGCGCATCGGTCAGCTGGCCGGTGCGGTCGATATTGTCAATATACTCCGGCGCTTCCAGCTTCATCCAGGTCAGCAGTTCTTCAATGAAATGGCCCACCCGCGACACCTCAATCTCATCCACGGCTCCGCTGGTTCCGGCCAGAATGCTCACCACCTCCTGGCCGACCGTCAGCGGGGCAAACTGCTTCTGCTTGAGAATCTCCACCATCCGGTAGCCCCGGTCCAGCTGCCGCTGGGCGGCTTCATCCAGCTCCGTTCCCAGCCGGGCGAAATCCTGCAGTTCGCGAAACGCCGCCAAATCCAGACGCAGTTTCGGAGCGACCTTTTTCATCGCCTGCGGCTGGGCATCGCCGCCGACGCGGCTGACGCTGATGCCCACATCAATCGCCGGACGCACACCCGCCAAAAACAAATCCCGCTGCAGGTAAATCTGCCCGTCCGTAATCGAGATGATATTCGTGGGAATATAGGCGGACACCTGCCCTTCCTGGGTTTCGACAATCGGCAGGGCCGTCAGCGAGCCGCCGCCCAGCTCCGCCGAGAGTTTGGCGCTGCGTTCCAGAAGCCGGCTGTGCAGATAAAAAATATCCCCCGGATACGCCTCGCGTCCGGGCGGCCGCCGCAGAAGCAGACTCAATTCGCGATAGGCCACCGCATGCTTGCTGAGGTCATCATACACGCACAGCGTATGGCCTTTTTTCTCATACATAAAGTATTCGGCAATCGCCGTGCCGGTATAGGGGGCGGCATACTGCATTGCCGCACTCTCGGAGGCCGAGGCCGTTACGACTACCGTATAGGCCATCGCGCCGTGTTCCTTGAGCGTCGCCACCACCTCCGCGACAGTCGATTCCTTCTGGCCGATGGCCACATACACACAGATAACCCCCTTGCCCTTCTGATTGATAATCGTATCGAGGGCAATGGCGGTTTTGCCGGTCTTTCGGTCGCCGATAATCAGTTCGCGCTGGCCTCGCCCGATGGGAATCATCGAATCGACGCTTTTCAGACCCGTGGCCAGCGGCTCCTTGACCGGCTGCCGCTGGGCGATGCCCGGCGCCGGAAACTCCAGAAACCGCCGGCCGGAGGCCTCAATCGGCCCCAGCCCGTCCACCGGTTCACAAAGGGCATTGACCACCCGGCCCAGCAGCGCTTCTCCCACCGGCACCGAGAGCACCCGACCGGTCGAACGGACGGTTGAGCCCTCCTGCACCTTCGTCGGGTCGCCGTATATCACCGCCCCGACCGTATCCTCCTCGAGATTAAACGCCTCGCCGATGACCCCGCCCTCGAACTCGAGCATCTCGTTGGCCATCACGGAATCCAGCCCGTAAATCCGGGCGATTCCGTCGCCGACTTCCAGCACGGTCCCGACCTGCGAGACCTCAATCTTGGACTGATAGCGGCGGATTTCCTCCTTAATCAGTCCGCTGATTTCCGTCATATCAAACTTCATATCGGCTGCTCACAAACTCCAAACTCATTTCGGCGATTCCGGAGCCGAAGGTCTCGGTCGATTCTTCCCGTACTCCAGAATCGCATTTACGGTACGGTCCAGAATATTCCTGACCGAATGATCAATCCTCTGGTCGCCTTTCTGAATGATAATCCCGCCGAGTATTTCCGGGTCCACTTTTACCGTCAGCTTCACCTCGGCCTGGACGGCCCGGCGGATTTCCTCTTTGAGCTTCTCTACCTCCGCCTCGCTGGGCTCTTTGGCCAGCGTGACCACCACGCGCTTGCGGTTTCGCACGCTGTCATAGCGGTCCTCGTAGCGTCCGGCGATGCCGTTCAGAAACGTCAGCCGGTTCCGCCGCACCAGCACACACAGAAAATCCAGCACCAGCGGGCACACCCGGCCGGCAAAGACCCGGCGAATCATCGCCGCTTTTTCGGCCTCGCTCAGATTGGCCGACACCAAAAGCGAAAAAAACTCCGGTTCGGCACGAAAAACCTTCCCGACCGCCTGCAGGTCCGAGAGCACCTCATCCAGCCGGCCGGTTTCCTCGGCCAGTTCAAAAATCACATCGCTGTAGATTTCGTGAACGATATGTCGGGCTGTTTCCGCCATCTTGGGCTCCCCGGCCCGCCGCTGCCGACGGTCTTACGAATGTCCCTGCTCCACTTCCCGGAGCCGTTCAATCGCTTCCTGAATCAGTTTCTGATTGTCGCCCTCATCGAGGACTTTTCCAAAAACCTCCCGGCCCAGTTTCCTGACAATCACCGCCGCCTGCTCCCACAGCTGCCGTTCGGCCTCTGCGCGTTCCCGCTCCAGGTCCGCTTCCATCCGCTGACGAATCCGTTCCATCTCCTTCTGGGTCTGTGCCTGAATCTCGCGGGCCTTTTCCTCGGCTTCCTGGATTCGGCGGGTGATGATTTCGTGTCCCTGCCGCTCGGCATCCATCAGCTGCGCCCGGTACTCCTGAAGGACCTGTTCGGCCTCCTGGCGGCGCTTTTCCGCCTCGGCAATCTGACGCTCGATATGTTTTTCCCGGCTCCGCAGACCCGCCAGCAGCGGCTTCCAGGCAAACAGACGCAGCACCACCAGCAGCAGTCCAAACCAAACCAGCGTCCAGACAGCCTCGCCGATATAGCCGCCCCAGATGCTGATGTTTCGTTCGGAGGCCGCTTCTTCAGACCCCAGGGCCGCGGCACACAGCACAAAGACAAAACCCGCCGCCGCCATTATCCGGCTTGTTCTCATACGGTCTCCTCAGGAGCTGTCTTTTACAAACGCACTCCCAACACCGCCAGCAGGCAGATAATCAGGCCGAACAGCGTCACCCCTTCAATCAGAGCCGCCGCGATAATCATCGTGGTAAAAATGCGTCCGCCGGCTTCAGGCTGACGGGCAATCGCCTCCGTAGCACTGGCCGCCAGCATCCCGATACCCCGAGCCGCTCCAATCACAATCAAACCGGCTCCAATCACACCGCCCAGAACTCCGATGCCGATGCCGACCGTTTCCCACATCCCGCTGCCGGCAGGCAACGGTTCCGCCTGAGCCAGTACCTGCGGGAAAATCTGTCCCAAAAAAATCATACGCTCATAACCTCCGTTTCCTTGTCCACTTGAAAGGCCTCAGTGCTCCTCACTGATGGCAAATCCGATAAATATCGTCGTTAAAAACACGAAAATATACGCCTGCAGAAACGCCACAAAAATTTCCAGAAAACTCATCGCCAGCGTCGTCAGGACCGACGGTACCGCCACCAGAAACGTCTTGAATATCACAATAAACATCAGAATCACCGTCAGCACCAGATGACCGGCCAGAATATTGGCAAACAGTCGAATCGCCAGCGAAAACATCCGAACAAACGTACTGAGCAGCTCCATCAGAAACAGAAACGGCATCAGCGGCCAGGGAACCTTCGGAGCCAGCGTCGCCCAATAATGCCAGAACCCCTTTTCCCGAATACCGGCCGCATGAAAAAGCACAAAAGAAACCAGCGCCAGCGCTCCGGTCACAAACAGATTGGCGGTGGCCGCCCCGCCGAAATGAACCTGCAGTCCGGTCACAAACCAAAACAGATAATCCACCGGAATCAGCCCCAGCAGATTCATCGTAAGAATGAAAAAAAACAGCGTCCAGAGGATTTCGATGTATCGGTCGGTGCGCTCCTTCAGAAACGGACGAACCACATCCTCCCGAAGAAACAGACAAATCGTTTCCAGCAGGTTGGTAAAGCCGTGGGGCACCCACCCGCGCCGATTTCGAACACCCAGCGGCAATACCGCCATCAGCACCAGCGCAGAGAGCATCACCATAAACATATGGTTCGTAAAGTCCAGCTCCAGACCTCCGGCGCGGAGCGTAAACAAAGGCCGGCTGGCTACTTCCTGCAGCGGGTTTACACCCAATACCAACCCAAATGTTTTGTTAAACCACACTTTTTTCCTCGCTGCGGACCGTCCAGCTGTAAAGACGAACCGCTGCGGCCGTATCGACCGTCAAAAAAATCGAATATCCGACCAGCAGAAAAATCAACACCCAAAACCGGTGAATACTGGTAAAAAGAAGAATTATAACAAGACCAGCCAGACCAATCAACAGACGAATCAGTACTCCCAGCAGAACCCCTGTTAACAGACGCCAGCGGCTCTTGCCCCAACTGCTCCAGATCGGCCACCCTCCGGCAGCCCCTCCCAGCCCGCTGACCAGCAATGCGGCCCGGCAGGCTTCCTGTATTTCCACAGTGCCGAATTCACTGGCGCGGAGGAGACCGAAAATCCCCAACCCGCAAAAAAAGAACATCCTCCGAAAAAATGCCCACGGAGGATTGAGAAAAAACCTGTCAATCAGAACTGTTTTATTCTCTGTCACGGTCCTGTTCATCCGGTTTCAATTCCGCTTGCCATTCGGATTTTTTCTCGGCATCCTCCTGCGCCTGGTCCTTGCGGGCCCGCTGAATCATAATATACAGCATCACCCCAAACCCGACAAAAAACCCGAGAATCATCCACCCCGGCCGGGTCCCCTCCAACTCATCCAGCCAGTACCCCCCCGCTGCAAAGACCCCGATGACAATTAAAAACTCGAATCCGACACCCATCCATCGCATCGCTCCGCGATAAAACCGGCTGTCGGCGGCAAACCGTTTTTTCTTTTCAGACATGAAAATGTCCTGTTTGATTCCGTTTTGCCGAACCTATAAGAAGCAAAAAACGCCTGCTGTTTCAGGAGCGGGCCTGCTCCAGAATCAAATCCTTCACCCGCTGACTGGGCAGATTCAGCGCCCCGAAGGCACCGGCGGCCGCTTCCCGCAGGGACGGCTCCGCCTGCCGAGACTGCACAAGCTGATAGAGCGCCTCAATCTGCTCACTAAGCAGCAGACTGCCGTTCCGCTTGGCTGAACGAGCCAGTGAGGCAAACGCCGCAATCCGCAGCTCGTTCGAACTGTTTTCATCCATCGCCGCTGCGGCAATGGCCCGCTGGGCCTGCGGACTGGACAGATAGACCAGCACACGTCCGGCCGATATCTTCATTTCGTCCGAGCCGGTACGCGTCATCTCAATCAGCGCCTCCATCGCCGCCGATAAATCCACGGCGGCATTGCCGCTGACCGCCAGCTGCTCGAGGGTCTCCATCGCACGAACCGAATAGGCCTCGGCGGTCGGCGCATCCATCTCATCCGCCCCCTTCTTCAGAAGGGCCTCCGCCAAAAGCGGCACAATCAGTTCGTTGCCTGCAAAACCGGCCACAGGACCGGCCTGCCCCAAAGCAATCGCCGCACTGTAGCGGATTTTGCGGTCCTCATATTGCAGGGCGTCCGCCAGCGGCATCTGCAGCCCAATCCGTGTCAGGAGGGCCTGGGAGCCGGCGTTGACCGCCAGCGCCTCCACCACCTGCAGCGCCACATAGTTATCCTTATCCTTCAGCGCCCGCGACAGCGCCTGCATCAGATATTCCGGTCCGGCCGTCACCGCATAGGTCATCGCCGGGGCGTGCCCTTCGCCGAAATACTCCGGCATCGGAATGCCGTGCGACTCAGCCCGGAAATACGCCGCCAGCCACAGCCCAATGGCTTTGCCCAGTCCGGCATCGGCCTTCAGGGCCCACTCACAGCAGCGCATCGCCATCAGCTCATTGAAATACTCGTGCGAAACCTCCAGCCGGCGGAGCATCTGCCGCTCGGCATCCCAAAACCACAGATTTGCAAACGAAAACTCCGAAGAAGCCGCCACCGAGTCATCCCGATTGTAGTATTTTTCCGCCAGCTGGAAGAACAGTTCCGCCGCCGGAATCCGCCGGGCGGAGGAGTCAATCCGGTCGATGGCCGCCAGAGCCGCCTGTTTCAGCTGGGCAGATTCATCCTTTTCCGCTATATATTTCAGATACGGCAGCGGTTCAAAATAGCCAATTTTGGCCAGCGATTCGATTATTTCGGCCTTCACCGCCGTATTCGGCATCTGCAGGGCCGCCGTCAGCGGACGAATCGCCGCCCGGCCGAGCATCGGAAGCGTCTGCACCACATTGGCAAACTCTTCGCGACGGCTGCTGTCTTCCAGCACATTCAGCAGAAACGGAACCGCATATTCTCCGGTGTTTTTCAGCCGTTCCTGCGCAGCAATGCGGCCCCGAATCGTCGTATTCAGACGGGCGATTTCCGCCAGAATAATCTTCGGGTCCGTCCGACGCTGGTAACGGCCTTCCTCAATAAGCTTCAGGACCCCGGAGGCAATCTCCCGCAGCTGGTCGCTGTCGGCCTGCATCTTCAGCAGCAGTTCATAACCGCGGGGATTTTCCTCACTGAGCTCCAGCAGCAGCAGCGGGTCCGGCTTGGCCTCCAAAAGCCGCTGTCCGTATCCCTGCGCCAGGTCAAACCGTCCGATAAGGGTATAATGAAGAAAATCATTCCAGTCGCTTTCGACGGCCTTGGCCGACGGCCCTTCCTGCGGCACCACGGTGGTCTGGGCCCCTGCCCAAACCGCCAGAATCCCCCAAATCAACCCCCGCATCATCCTCTCGTTCATCCGCATGGATTGTCTCCTGTCAACACCGAACCCGGCTGCACCGGAAAAGCCCCGCCGAACCAGGCTCTGTTTCCCAAAAACCAACGGTCTATAAAAAAGAGCAAGAGGTCCCGTTTTTTATAAACTAACCTCTTTGAAAATAATCCCTTATAATCCGTTTCTCCCTCGTCAGCCCTCTGGGGGCTTCATTATAAGGCCTGCCCCCCCTCTGTCAAAGCAAAAAAGCCCTTCTCTGCCTTCACAAACGCCTCCATACGTCGGCACGGCCGAAAACAGGGACGGAAACGAGGGCGACTACAGCGTCACCCGCGCCAGCTCCATTTTGGCATCCAGAGCGGCCTGTTCGACACACTTTTCCCAGTTGTCGCCGAACTGCGATTTATACTTGGGGTCTTCATAAGCATAGATAATAGAGCGGGAGGCATTAATCAAAGCCCCAAGCCGGTCTTTATTGCAGAACCGCATACACTCGGCGGCACCGGCCCCCTGCGAGCCGTATCCGGGCACCAAAAACCAGCACTTCGGATACCGCTGCCGAAGAGCCGCAGCGGCCTGCGGACTGGTTCCGCCGACCACCATTCCCACATTGCTGTAGCCGGATGCACCGATTCGCCTGTTCTGGTTGGCAATCTCCCCGACGATTTCCGCCAGTTTCTCATACCATTTCTGACCGGCGGCGTTTTCAAAATCCTGAAGCGCTCCGGCGGTCGGATTGCTCGAACGCACCCAGACAAAAACGCCCTTGCCCTGCTCTTCGGCCATATCCGCAAACGGCACAATCCCTTCTGCACCGGCAAAACCGCTGATGGTCACCGCATCCGGCACAATCACATCCTCCATCCCCACAAAATCCGGATTCTTCAGATGCCCTTCCGCATACATTTGGGCGGTATGACCGATGTCGCCCCGCTTGACGTCTCCAATCACCTCCAGCCCGAGGGCATCGGCCTCGCTGACCAGGGCATAGTAAGTCTCCATTCCCTCCCAAAGGTACTTTTCAAAATAGGCCGAATTCATCTTCACCGCCGGGACAAGCGGGGCGACAATGCGCATCACGCGGCTGCAGAACTCAAACAAGGCATCCACCGAGGCACCCAGGTCCTGCGCATCATTCATATCCTTATGCTTCCGGATGGCCTCCGGAAGTCGGCTGTACACCGGGTCCAGCCCCACAATCAGGGGCGTGCTTTTCTTTTGTACTGCTTCGCAAAGACGATCACCAAAATGACTGGCCACAAAAGACTCCTTACCGAACGTTTTGCTCTCGTAAAAAACTTCTTCCATTCATAAAGAGGGTTTACTATAATCCCTCCCCAATCGATTCGCAAGAATGTTTTTGAGAAACCCCTATGACAACCCCACGTCCGCTTTGGAAAAACCGGATTAAAAGATTGATAGTCCTGCTCCCCCTGTGTGCGGCGGCAGCCGCAGTATTCCTTTTGCCGGCCGTTCACCCCAAATCCTATCGTCCGGTGCAGCCCGAAAATCCCAACCAGGTCAGCCCCTATTTAACCCACAAACTCGGTCCGGATTTTTACGACAAGGTCCAGCTCGACGAGCCCTTTGAACTGCTGGTCGAACAAGAAGGGATTAACGATATACTTTCTCGCTATCCATGGCCGATTCAGCTCGAAGGGTTTACCATTTACACCCCCATGCTCACCTTCTCTCCGGAAACAACGGTTTTGATGGCAAAGGTCAATTACAGAGGTTTGTCGTCCATTTTATCTATATACGCTAATCCCTATCTTGATTCAGCAGGAAAGATGAACCTGAATATCCAATCCGTCTATCTGGGCCTGCTCCCCATTACTCCTCTGGCTCGGACGATTGCCGAAAAATATGTCCGCGAGCATTTTGACCCGCAGGACCCTGTCGAATCCATCAATTACGCCATCATTTCGAATCAGCCGTTCGACCCGGTTCTCCGAATTTTCGACAAATCCGCTCGAATTACCAAACTTACTATCGAATCCGGCAAGGTACGGCTCTTTTTTACACCGATTCGATAGATTTCCTTAAACCGCATCATTTTTTTATAAAACCTCCTTGCATTTGAAACGATAGATTGTTCAAATGAGAACAAGTATGCAGATGAACCGAATCATTTCTGACAATCATCCGGTCCTTTTGGGCCTGCTCCTGCTGCGCCCGTAGCGGCGCAAGAAACTCCACACACATAATCCTGATTTTCCGTTTTCCACTTTCGAGGTGGATTTTTTATGCCCGTTTTGGCATAATGTACCCCTTAAATTTGTCTCGTTCCGGAGATAGAAAGATGAAAAAAGAACCGACAGAAAAAGTCTTGATTTTTGATACCACGCTCCGTGATGGGGAACAATCCCCGGGTGCCGCCCTTTCTATCAGTGAGAAACTGGAGATTGCACATCAGCTGGCCAAACTGGGCGTGGATATCATTGAAGCGGGCTTTCCGATATCTTCGCCGGCGCAGTTTGAGGCCACCCGTCTTTGCGCCGAACAGGTTCAGGGGCCGGTCATCTGTGCTCTGGCCCGGGCGAACGAAAAAGATATTGCCGCCGCCGGCAGCGCTCTCCAGGCCGCCCCAAGACGGCGAATCCATACGTTCATCGCCACCAGCCCCATTCATATGGAGTATAAACTCCGCAAAAAACCCGACCAGGTTCTCAAAATGGCCGTCGAGGCGGTGAAAATGGCCCGTCAATTTACGGACGATGTTGAATTCTCTCCGGAGGATGCCTGCCGGAGCGAACTGTCGTTTCTCTACGAAGTCCTTGCCGCCGTTATCGAAGCGGGGGCAACCACACTGAATATTCCCGATACAGTCGGATACGTCCTTCCGTATGAATACGGCCAAATCATCGCCAAGCTCAGGGAAAACGTCAAAGGCATTGAACGGGCGGTCCTGAGCACGCACTGCCACAATGACCTCGGAATGGCCACCGCCAATTCGCTGGCGGGCGTGCGCAACGGGGCCCGACAGGTCGAGTGCACCATCAACGGCATCGGCGAGCGGGCCGGTAATGCCGCCATGGAGGAAATCGTGATGGCCATCCACACGCGTCAGGACTTTTTCGGCAATTTAACCACCGGCATCGACACCCGCCAGATTTACCGCACCAGCCAGCTGGTTTCTCAGCTGACCGGCTTTGTCATTCAGCCCAACAAGGCCATCGTCGGCAAAAACGCCTTTGCCCACGAATCCGGCATCCACGTGGACGGCATCCTCAAGAAACGCGAAACCTATGAAATCATGACGCCGCAGATGATCGGCCTGGAGGGTTCGCGGGTTGTGCTCGGCCGCCATTCCGGACGGCACGCCTTTGTGGACCGCTGCCGGCAGCTGGGCTACAACCTTTCTGATAACGAGGTCGAAATCGCCTATCAGAAATTTCTGGATTTGGCTGACCGTAAAAAAGAAATCTTTGATGAAGATATCGCCGCCATCATCAGCGATGAAGTCCGCACAACCGAGCAGACCTATCAGCTGGAGTACCTGCTGGTTGCCTGCGGAACCGGAACCATCCCGACGGCCAGCGTACGCATCCGTGCCGGTCAGGAAATCCTCCAGGCCGCGGCCTGCGGCGACGGGCCGGTCGATGCCGCTTATGAGGCCATCCGCCAGGCCACCGGCAAGGCCCCCAAACTGGATTCCTACTCCATTCGCGCCGTCACGGAAGGCAAAGACGCTCTGGGTGAAACCACCGTGCGGATTCAGAACGAGCACGGACGGCGGTTCATCGGACGCGGAGTCTCCACGGACATCATCGAGGCCAGCGCCAAAGCCTATGTGGACGCCATTAACCGGATGGTCGCGGCCGAAAAGAACGGCTCGACAGACCAGCCCAAAGCAGTCCTGTAAAAAACTTTCGCGATATGAATTTCAACTTTTAGGATTTAGAATTTAGGATTTAACCCTTAGGATTTCTTTGCGGAGCCAAGTATGGGAATGACGATTACGGAAAAGATTCTTGCCCGGGCCGCCGGCAAACCGTCGGTCAAGGCCGGCGATTTGATTAACGCCAAAATCGATATGATTATGTGCCACGACGTAACGACACCGCCGGCGATTTCCATGCTCAAAAAGCACGGCATTGACCGCGTGTTCGACCCGGAAAAAATCGTCGTCACGCCCGACCACTTTCAGCCCGCCAAAGACATCCCCAGCGCGGAACTGCACAAGCGGCTGGACCAATGGGCCCGTGAGAAAAACATCCGCTACTACTACCCGCTCGGGCGGGCCGGCGTCTGTCATGCCCTCCTGCCCGAACAGGGCCACATCCGCCCGGGCGAAGTGATTGTCGGCGGCGACTCGCACACCTGCACATACGGCGCCTTTGCGGCCTTTTCGACCGGCATCGGCTCGACGGACCTGGCCGCCGCCATTGCTACGGGAATGCTCTGGTTCAAAGTGCCCGCCTCGATGAAGTTCGTCCTCAACGGCACCCTGCCGCACGGCGTCTGCAGCAAAGACGTCATTTTGGAGGTCATCCGCCGCATCGGCACCGACGGCGCCCTGTATCGGGCGATGGAGTTTGTCGGCCCGGCCCTCAAACAGATGAGCATGGAGGCCCGAATGACCATCACGAATATGGCCATCGAAGCGGGCGGCAAAAGCGGCATCATCGGCTTTGACGAAACCACCCGGGCGTATCTGGAAGGCCGACTGAAAGGCAAAACCGACTACACCGTCTTTGAATCCGACCCGGATGCCGAGTACGTCTCCACGGAGACAATCGACTGCTCAAAACTGGAGCCAATGGTCGCCTTTCCGCATCTGCCCAGCAACGGCCGGCCCATTTCGGAGTGTGCCGGGCTGCCGATGGACCAGGCCTATATCGGCAGCTGCACCAACGGACGCATCGAAGATATGCGGCAGGCCGCCGCGGTAATGAAAGGCCGCACCGTCAAAACCCGCACCGTCGTCGTGCCCGCTACGCCCCACATCTGGAAGCAGATGATTGACGAAGGCCTGGCGCAGATTTTCTATGACGCCGGCTGCGTCATCAGCGCCCCGACCTGCGGAGCGTGCCTGGGCGGCTTTATGGGCATCCTGGCCGAAGGCGAACGGTGCATCAGCACCACCAACCGCAACTTCGTCGGGCGGATGGGACATCCCAAAAGCGAAGTCTATCTGGCCGGCCCGGCCACCGCCGCCGCCAGCGCTGTGGAAGGCAAATTGACCGACCCGAGGAAATACTTGGAAAAACTCTAAATCCTAAACTCTAAATCCAAACTCTAAATCCTAAACTCTAAATCCTAAACTCTAAACTGCAAGAACGAAATGAATCAGAAAGAAAGTTCTAAACATTATGATTTGGAAGAGCGAACCTATCAATTTGCCAGAAGGGTCAGAGATTTTATCAAGAAGCTCCCGAAAACGATATCCAACATCGAAGATTCTCGGCAGCTGGTTAAGGCATCGGGTTCAGTAGGAGCTAATTACAGAGAAGCAAACGAAGCATTGAGCAAAAAAGACTTCATAATGAGAGTAAAAATATGTCGAAAAGAATCCAAAGAAAGCCGTTACTGGCTTGGTCTAATCGACATCGGACAAGACAAAGACCTCGAGACGGAAAGACGGCATCTGGAGAATGAAGCAAACGAACTGACACATATCTTCGGTGCTATTGTTACAAAAAGCGAATAATCTTCTGAGCACTTTCATCTGTCAATGTTCAAACTGTTCAGGATTTCGATTGTTTAGGATTGAGTGTTTAGGATTTAGTGTTTAGGATTTAGAAATTTTACCCTTTAGTGCTTGGAGTTATATATGCCCAAAGCTCATGTGTACAAACGCGACCACATCAATACCGATGAAATCATTCCGGCCCGGTATCTGAACACGGACAACGTCGCCGAACTGGCCAAACACTGTCTGGAAGACCTGGACCCGGGCTTTGTGAAGAAATGCGCCCCCGGCGATGTGATTGTCGCCGGCGATGACTTCGGCTGCGGTTCGTCGCGAGAGCACGCGGTCTGGGCCATTCAGGGAGCTCAGGTCGGCGCCGTCATCGCCCATTCCTTCGCCCGCATCTTTTACCGCAACTGCATCAACGGCGGCTTTTACCCCATTGAGCTGCCCGGCGCCCTCGAAAAAATCCGCGACGGCGATGAGCTGGAAATCGACTACGAAGCCGGCACCATCCGCAACAAGACGCAGAAGACAAACATTCGGTTTACTCCTCTGCCGGATTTCGCTCTGGCCATCATCCGCGACGGCGGGCTCTTGGAGCACATAAAGAAAAAGGAAAATGTCCGGTGAAAAAGCGAAACGACGGTTTTCCCCTTTGCCTTGTCCTTTTTCCTTTTCTCTTTTGCCTTTTTATTTATGAAGCAGCGGGCTGAACGGAATCGGACGATTGTCCTGACGGAAGCGGAAAGGCAGGCATATGCCAAACGGCTTATCCGGCTGGACCGCCCGGTCCGAATTAAGGAGATTCTGGATACCACCATCTGTCAGGATATGCAGGAGGCCTGCCGATTCCTGCCGGACGGTATCGCAGACCTGCTCTTCCTGGACCCGCCGTACAACCTGAACAAGGCCTTCAACGGACGAATCTTCAAAAAAACCTCTACGGAGCGGTATGCCGCTCAGCTGGAGGTCTGGCTGGCTCCGCTCCTGCGGCTGCTGAAGCCGACCGCTTCGATTTATATCTGCTCGGACTGGCGCGGCTCTTCCGCCGTCCAAAGCGTTGCGGAGAAATATTTCATCGTCCGCAACCGCATCACCTGGGAGCGGGAAAAAGGCCGCGGGGCCAAAACCAACTGGAAAAACTGCTCCGAGGATATCTGGTTCTGCACCGTCTCCGACCGCTATACCTTCAACGTGGACGCTGTCAAACTCAAACGACGCGTCCTGGCCCCCTATACCCATCCGGACGGAACCCCGAAAGACTGGCAGTCCGCCCCCGAAGGCCCTTTTCGACTGACCGCCCCCTCTAATCTCTGGACCGACCTGACGGTCCCTTTCTGGTCAATGCCTGAAAACACGGAGCATCCTACCCAGAAACCGGAGAAACTGCTGGCCAAAATCCTTCTGGCCTCCACTCATCCCGGCGATGTCGTTCTGGACCCTTTTCTCGGCTCCGGAACCACTTCCGTGGTTGCAAAAAAGCTGAACCGACGCTATATTGGCATCGAAATTGAACCCCTGTTTGCCTGTCTGGCGGAAAAGCGTCTCCTGCTGGCGGATACGGACAAAACGATACAGGGCTACGCGGACGGCGTCTTTTGGGAACGAAACGCAAGACCCTTGGAAAACAATACAAGAATAAACAATCTGAAGAGTTGGAAAGGACACGGTTGAATGAAGACGTACAAGATTGCTGTCATCGGCGGAGACGGCACAGGCCCGGAAGTCATCGCCGAAGCGGTCAAAGTGATGGATGCGGCCGCCGCCAGGTTCGGTTTCAAAACGGACAAAACCTATTTTGATTTCGGCGGCGAGCGCTACAAACGCACCGGCGAAACCCTGCCTGACAGTGCCGTTGAAGAGCTCAAAAAGTTCGACGCCATCCTGCTGGGGGCGATTGGACACCCGGATGTCGCTCCGGGTATTCTCGAAAAGGGCATTCTGCTCAAACTCCGCTTTGCTCTTGACCAGTACATCAACCTGCGGCCCGTCCGGCTCTTCCCGGGCGTCGAAACCCCCATCAAGGGCAAAGGCCCGAAAGAAATCGACTACGTAGTGGTTCGGGAAAATACCGGCGATGCCTACACCGGCACCGGCGGCATCACGATGAAAGGGACTCCCCACGAAGTCGCCGTTCAAACCGCCGTGTACAGCCGCTTTCAGGTGGAACGCTGCCTGCGATATGCCTTTGAATACGCCCGCAAGTACGGCAAAAAGGCCCGCGGCGTCGGACCGGAAAACACCGTCGGTCTGGTCGGAAAAACCAACGTGCTCACCTACATCTACGACCTCTGGGAACGCGCCTTCCACGAAATCGGCAAAAAAGATTATCCTGACATCCGCCGGGACTATTACCACGTGGATGCCTGCTGCATGTGGATGGTCAAAAATCCGGAATGGTTTGACGTGCTGGTGACCGGCAATATGTTCGGCGACATCATCACGGACCTGGGTGCCATCACGCAGGGCGGAATGGGCATCGCCGCCGGCGGCAACATCAACCCGGAAGGCGTTTCGATGTTCGAGCCCATCGGCGGCTCGGCTCCGAAATACACCGGACAGGGCGTCATCAACCCGCTGGCCGCCATCTGTGCCATGCAGATGATGCTCCAGACCCTCGGCGAAGAGAAAGCCGCTCAGAAAGTCGAGGAGGCGGTCAAATACGTAACCGCCAACAAACTCAAATCGCTGGCCGCCGGAAAAATGGGATACTCGACGTCTCAGGTCGGCGACCTCGTAGCCGAAAAAGTTGCGGAATAACCAAAAAGCAGAGGACAGACCGCGGGGGATGTCCTCTGCTCACAACCCATTTAAGAAAGGAGTTTAATATGGGCAAACGTCTTACAGTCTCTACACTCGCCGCCTCTCTGATGAGCCTGCTTGCCGCAACGGTCTGGGCAGGAGCGCCATCCCAAAACCTCCTGCGAAACGGCGGATTTGAACGGCTCCAGGACAACCGCCCCCGCGGGTGGACTACCCAAACCTGGAGCGGGCAGGCGGAATTTGCCGTTGAAGACGGAGGCCGCACCGGCAAAGCCGCCCGCATCACGTCCGCCAATGGGGCGGACGCCGCCTGGTCCCAGACGGTCGAGGTTCCTCCCTTTGCCCGGCTGCGGCTGTCCGGCTGGGTCAAAACCGAAAACTTCCGCACCACAACCGGTCGGGGAGTTCAGCTGAGCATCCACGATATGGAAAACGCCCGCACGGCCGCACTGAAGGAATCCTCCAGCGACTGGACCAAACTCGAATGCGAGTTTCAGGTCATGGGCCAAAGCAGCGTTCAGGTTTTGTGCCTGTTCGGCGGATGGGGACAGGCCGTCGGAACCGCTTGGTTCGATGACATCGTGCTGGAGGTTCTGGAAGAAATCAAGCCGGCCAGCCAAACCGTCACAGCTCAAATCTCCATCGACCCGTCCGTGAAAAAAGAACCCATTTCAGAGCTGATTTACGGTCAGTTTATCGAACACATGGGCCGCTGCATCTATGGCGGCATCTGGGCGGAAATGCTCGAAGACCGAAAGTTCTTCTACCCGGTGCCTGCTGAAGGTCCGATTTGGAGAACAACCGGAGCCGGCGCCCGGGTGCTGGCTGCTTCGCCCTGGAAGGTCATCGGTCCTAAGGAAAACGTGCAGATGAGCACGGACGAGCCGCTGTCCGGCAAGCACGCCCCGAAGATTACTCTAACCGGGCAGCCGGGCGGGCTTTATCAGGAAGAGCTCGGGGTGCTGGCGGGCAAAGACTATGTCGGACGGATTGTCCTGCGCGGCGACCGAACAGCCGGACCGATTCAGGTCAGTCTGATTTGGGGAGACCGGCCGACTGACCGGCAGACCGTCACCATTTCGCGTCTGGACCGCAAATTCAAAACCTATCCGCTGAAGTTCAAGGCCGGCGCCGCCACCGACAATGCCAAACTGGAAATTGTGGGCACCGGAAAGGGCTCCTGGACAATCGGCGCCGTGTCGTTAATGCCGGCAGACAATGTCAATGGGTTCCGCAAAGACACACTCGACCTGCTCAAGCAGCTCAACAGCCCAATGTACCGATGGCCGGGCGGTAACTTTGTCAGCGGCTATGACTGGCGCGACGGCCTGGGTGATCGGGACCGCCGGCCCACCCGAACCAACCCCGCCTGGACCGGCATTGAAACCAACGATGTCGGCATGCACGAATTCGTCGAGCTCTGCCGGCTGCTCAATGCCGAACCGCTCATCACCGTCAACACCGGCTTTGGAGATGCCTACTCGGCGGCCGCTCAGGTCGAATACGCCAACGGCTCTCTGAAGACCCCAATGGGACAATGGCGGGCCCGAAACGGAAGCAAAGACCCCCTGAACGTCAAATACTGGTGCGTCGGCAACGAAATGTGGGGCAACTGGCAGCTCGGATATATGCAGCTGCACCATTATGTTCTCAAACATAACTGGGTCGAGGAAAAAATGCGTCAGGTCGACCCGACCATCTTTACAATTGCCTCCGGAGACCTCGGCGGCGGCTGGTCCGAAGGCCTGCTGAAAAATTGCGCCGACCATATGAACAGCATCGCTGAACACTTCTACTGCCAGTCTCGTCCGGACCTGACCGCCCATGTGCGTCAGGTGCCCAACGCCATCAAAAGCAAGGCCGACGGGCATCGGCGGCTGCGCCAGACTTTAGACAGTCTGAAGGGCAAAGATATCCGGATTGCCATGACGGAATGGAACTACTGGTACGGCCCGCATGTCTTTGGGGAGCTGGGCACACGGTACTTTATGAAAGATGCCCTCGGCATCGCCGCCGGCCTGCACGAGTATTTCCGCAACTCCGAGATGTTCTGGGGGGCCTTCTATGCCCAGACCGTCAATGTCATCGGCTGCATCAAAACCACCAAGACGGCGGCGGCTTTTGATGCAACA
Organism: Anaerohalosphaeraceae bacterium; assembly: GCA_037479115.1. Lineage (NCBI taxonomy): Bacteria > Pseudomonadati > Planctomycetota > Phycisphaerae > Sedimentisphaerales > Anaerohalosphaeraceae > Anaerohalosphaeraceae bacterium. The sequence continues at coordinate 99,357 of JBBFLK010000009.1, forward strand.
GGCCTGCCCCTTGTCCTTTACCGCAGAGAATTCGGCACCCTGCCGCTGGAGGTGTCCGGCTGGAATGAAAAACTGGATGTATCCGCCGCGTTGACGACCGACAAAAAATTCCTGACGATTGGTATCGTCAATGCAAGCTGGGATACATACCAGGTCCAGTTTGACCTCAAATCCCTCACGCCGGCAGGTCCTGCAAAGGGCTGGCTGATTTCTCACGAAAACCCGATGGCTCACAATGACCCGTCGGAGACAAAGCCGACCATCGATATCCAGACGCTCTCCCCGACGGACCTCACCAAGACGGTCAGCATAAAGCCCATCAGCATCACGCTTTTCAAAGTGCCGATTCGGTAACCGTTCGGCAGGGACTGAATGCAAAACGCCGGGGCGCCTTTACAACCCCGGCGTTTTTCTTTATTCTGTCTGCGAGACGCTGTGAAGCCAGGGAGCGACAATGCCGGCCAACCTGACACCCGAATACAAAAAAGCCGACGAGCAATACCGGGCGGCAACCACCGATGAAGAACGGCTGCTGGCCCTCGAGGAGATGCTCCGGACCATCCCCAAGCACAAGGGCACCGAGCACATGCAGGCCGACATCAAGCGCCGCATCAGCAAACTGCGCGAAACGCTCGAAGGGCGTGCCAAAAAAGGCAGCGGCAGACACACCGACCTGTTCCATATCCCCAAATCCGGCGCCGGCCAGGTCGCCCTCATTGGAACCCCCAACAGCGGAAAAAGCTCCATTTTGGCCGCCCTGACCAACGCCCCCGTCAATGTCGCCGACTACCCCTTCTCCACCGACAAGCCCGTTCCCGGAATGGCCCAGTTTGAGGACGTCCAAATCCAGCTGGTCGATACCCCGCCGATTACCGCCGATTACGCCGCCCCGGGGCAGGTCAATGTCTATCGCGGGGCCGACCTGATTGCCGTCGTCATCGACTTATCCGGCGATGTCCTCGAACAAATGGACATCTGCACTCGTTATCTTGACTCGCACCGGCTGATTCTGGATGAGAAAACTCCGGCTTTCACCGAATCCGGCAGCCCGCTCGGCCGCAAAACCTTCGTCATCGCGACAAAAGCCGATCTCGCCCCGGCCGGCACATTACAGACCCTGAAAGAATTGACGGACCGGCCGCTGGAGTTTATCGAAATCTCGACAAAAACAGGAAAGAATCTGGACCTGCTGATGCGGCGAATCTTCGAAATGCTCGATGTGGTGCGGATTTACGCCAAAAAACCCGGGCATGAGCCGGACTTTAAGGACCCCTTCACGCTGCCGCGGGGCTCAACCGTTATCGACCTGGCTTACAAAATCCATCGCGACCTGGCCGAGCAGCTCAAATTTGCCCGCGCCTGGGGCGCCCCCGGCATCCACGACGGACAGAACGTCCCGCGCGACCACGTTCTGTCCGATAAAGAAATCATCGAGCTGCACTTCCCATAATCAACCACAGATTACACAGATTTCACAGATTCAGTTTTTATAACCTAAAAAGAATCTTAAATCCGAGAAAATCCGAGATAATCCGTGGTTAATGAAATATCTTCTTTCTGATTTCTGTGTAATCCGTGAAATCCGTGGTTTTTTAGGCAGTTAACCTTCCTGTGTAATCCGTGAAATCCGTGGTTTTTTAGGCAGTTAACCTTCCTGTGTAATCCGTGAAATCCGTGGTTAATTCTCCCCCCTTTTCGGCCGATAAAGTCTCTGCTGAAAGTCTGAGCAGTCCGTGGTTAATTAATTTTGTTCCGGAATCTGTGTACTCTGCCCGTCGGGCAAGCCCGCCGCGGCAGGTGTTAATCCGTAGTGAATTGGTTGGTTGTAATCTGTGTAATCTGTGAAATCCGTGGTTAATAAATGAAATCTGTGGTTCAAAAGCATTCGGCGTTTACGCTGGTGGAGCTGATGATTGTGGTGGCCGTCATCGGCATCTTGGCCGCGCTGGTCTTTCCGGAGGTTCAGGGCTATTCCCAGCGGGCCAAAGAAGCCGCCGCCAAAGACAACCTCCGCATCTTCCGCGAGGCCATCGAACGATACGCCCTCGACCACAACGGCATTCCTCCGGGATACCCGGATGATGACACTAGCAAAACACCCACTTATCCAACACTTTACAGTCAGTTGATAATCAAAAATAAATATTTAAAAAGACTACCCAAAAATCCTTTCAATAACTACACTAATATTTTGGTGTTTTCCAATGACAACCCTATAGACCCTAATGCTCAATACCCCCCTACCGTAGGCTGGCTTTATCACCCCTATACAAAAACATTAAAAATAAACCAACAAGGATTCGATACTCACGGAGAAAAATATTATAATTATTGAGATTGTGCTAAAAAACTACTGAAACCTTTGAAAAACAATTTCTCCTTTATCCTCATCGCCTGGTTCGAAAGGCAATTTATAGTCTAAAAATTCCTTATCTCCGGTTGAAGCAATATACTCAGGAAAGCTGAGCCAGTTAAGCACCCAACGGTCTTCCCCTTTTTGGGGCAACGGCCCCATAAATACATCACGACTGGAACCTTTTACTACATTGCCTCCCCCAATATCATAGAAAAAGTTTCTGATATTTATCTCAATTGTAACCGTCTGTATTTTCCCATCATACTGAACATACCATGGACCTGGTTCAATAACTGCATGACCGTTATTAATTAAAGGAACTGATGTTGTCTCCCCTGTTTTCAGAGCTGCACGACCAATTGTATGGCGTATCTTTGACAGACGTCCGTCTTTTTCTATACGAAGTATCCAACCGTAATCTTCATTGATCCAGACACCTGCTGCTTCGGAAGGGAACTTTTTAGCATTAATTAAAAGAACCTGGCTGACAGACGTTTCATCTGAAGACGAGAGTGTCCGAACGTCTTGAATTTTCCCTGAACAGCCAACAAAAAATGGGATAAAAAGAGAAAAAGACAATATTTTTCCCATAATGTACAACCTTCTCTCGACCTGAACCTTATGTTTCAAAAAAGACTTCTTCATCTCGCACTATTATAAAACTATCTAAAAAATTTTTCAAAAGAAAAAAGCCCTCCTGTGCGGGGAGGGCTTTTTGTAAACACGCGTGAATATGTTCCCGTTTTCCGGTTCTCAGGGAACTGGCTCTTATTTGCGGCGAAGGAACAGGCCGCCCAGACCCAGCAGCAGCATCGATGCCGGCTCCGGAATGACATAGAATGTCTGAAGAATGGTCCCCAAATCCTCGCTGATCAAATCTACTCTTCCAAGGCCCATGTCCTCTGTACCAAAGCCCGGCACATTCGCAAACTTAACCGTATACTGAATGCCAGCTTCGATCATATCCGTCGGCGTTCCTGCAGGGGCCAAAGCCTTGAGGTAGACCATTCCAAGCTGGTCAAGACCAAGATCTGCACCATTTTGGACACCATATGGCATCGAGGATGTTAATCCGCCTTGACCTGCTTCTGTAAAACCTTCGGCTATTACATCAAGTTGTGCCGACCAGCCGATTACTGCTGACCAGGCTAGCGTATCGCTACTCTCGATGCCTATTGTATCCGGGCCTAAAACTACAAGCTGAATCCCCGCACTTGCCATCGAAGCCATCCCCAGAACCAGAACCAGACTTACCAGTTTCTTCATTGCTGTTCTCCTTTCCGGCCGAATAGAGGCCGAAACAAAACGTTCACTTCTTCACGCGTGTGTGTGTGGTCGATATTTAATTATCCACGGACTAACACGGATTTAGATTTTTTGGTTTAACCACGGATTTCACGGATTACACAGTTTCCTAAAAAACTCTATTAACCACGGATTTACACGGATAAACACGGATTAATAAAAACCGCAAGATATCCGTATCGTTAACTCTTTCCTCAACCCCAAATCGAACGGAAGGAATTTTGACGATAAGCGTCAAAATTAAATTCTAAAATCTAAAAACTAAATCCTAACAAATAAACTAAAAACTGTGCGGTAAGCAATCTTTCCTTCTTCTCCAGGCATGATACCGGTAATATACAGGAACGGCCGGGCCGTGTCAAGAGAAAAAATTTTTTTAACCGCAGATTTCTCAGATTACACAGATTAAAAAGAATGCAGAAAAAAAGAGGATGATCGTATATATTATAAATATCTGTAAAATCGGAAGATATATTTATTGCGGTATGTAAAGAAGGCGGTAAACCTGACGAAAGGGCTTTCAATGACTGAAGAAATTTTTCTGCATAAAAATCTGACGGAATCGCTCATAGCGGCCGCTATGGAGGTTCATACAAAACTTGGACACGGATTTCTCGAAAGTGTTTATGAAGCCGCGATGGCCGTTGAACTGGACCTGCGAAAAATACCCTATGAGCAGCAGAAGCCGCTTCCCGTGTTTTACAAAGGGAAAAAACTGAAAGATTTTGTCTGCGACTTTTTGGTTGATCAGAAAGTTCTGCTGGAGCTGAAGGCAATGAAAACGATATCCGCTGCAGAGGAGGCCCAAGTACTAAATTATCTCAAGGCCGGCGGCTTAAAGGTCGGACTCCTGCTGAATTTTGGTGAACCCTCGCTGAAAATCCGACGCTTTGTCCTCTAATCTTCATCCATAACCTTAATCTGTGAAATCTGCGTAATCTGTGGTTAACACCCCCTTTTAATCCGTGATAATCCGCCCGTCGGGCAGGCCCGCCGCGGCAGGCGTGAATCCGTAATTTATTTTAACCCTTATCTCCAATCCGTGTTAATCCGTGGTTAATCAGTTTTTCCGAAATCTGCGGTTAATCACAATCCGGGCCGCTGTAACTAATTTTATCACAAAGACATAAAAACACAGAGCCCGGAAAAGCGTTTCCCTGTTGAAAAAGAGACTGACCCTGATTAAACTGTTTTTTATGGTTTCTTTGCATCACATCCAGCAGCACAGGGAGGAGATTCGGCGGATTGCCGCCGCACACGGCGCGGAGAAGGTCTGGATTTTCGGCTCTGTGGCTGCCGGCAGAACAAATGCATCCAGCGATCTGGACCTTCTGGTTCGGATGCGTCCGGATGCGTCTTTGCTGGACCGGATTGCTCTGATGCAGGAGCTGGAAGCCCTGCTGGGGGTCAAAGTCGATGCCGTCAATGAGAACGCCCTTCATCCTTCACTTCGTCAAACCATCCTGCAGGAGAGCATTCCCCTGTGAAGCGAGATTTTCTTTATCTGACTCACATTGCTGAGAGCATCCGCCGAATCGAGGATTATACCCGGTGCGGAAAAGAAGCATTTGTGAACTCTACTCTGGTGCAGGATGCCGTGATACGCAATTTTGAAATCATCGGAGAGGCCGTCAAGAATATCTCTGACGACACGCTGGAGCGTCAGCCCCATATTCCCTGGCGTCAGATTGCCTCCTTTCGGGATGTGCTCATCCACGGATATATGGGTGTTGATTTGAATGAAGTGTGGAATGTGATTGAACGGGACCTTCCTCCGCTCAAAGAAGCCGTAAACGCCCTGCTTCATTCCTAAAAGCAGCAGTCCCTTCCAACCTGCGGTTAACCCCCAAATCTGTGTAATCCGTGAAATCTGTGGTTAATCTTTACCTTATTCTGTGTAATCTGTGGTTTACTTTAATCCGTATTAATCCGTGGTTAAAATCTGTGGTTATCTTTAATCTGTGAAATCCGTGTAATCTGTGGTTAAAAAAAAGCCCTCTCGGTCTGAGAGGGCTTTTCGTGTGTTTCACAACGCGTTCGTTAAACGCTTTTGTCGATTCTGGTCCTTTGGAAACAGCTCTTATTTGCGGCGAAGGAACAGACCGCCCAGTCCCAGCAGCAGCATCGATGCCGGCTCCGGAATGACATAGAATGTCTGAAGAATGGTCCCCAAATCCTCGCTGATCAAATCTACTCTTCCAAGGCCCATGTCCTCTGTACCAAAGCCCGGCACATTCGCAAACTTAACCGTATACTGAATGCCAGCTTCGATCATATCCGTCGGCGTTCCTGCAGGGGCCAAAGCCTTGAGGTAGACCATTCCAAGCTGGTCAAGACCAAGATCTGCACCATTTTGGACACCATATGGCATCGAGGATGTTAATCCGCCTTGACCTGCTTCTGTAAAACCTTCGGCTATTACATCAAGTTGTGCCGACCAGCCGATTACCGCTGACCAGGCTTTCGTATCGCTACTCTCGATGCCTATTGTATCCGGGCCTACAACTACAAGCTGAATCCCCGCACTTGCCATCGAGACCATTCCCAGAACCAGAATCAGACTTAACAACTTCTTCATCATCGTTCTCCTTTCAATTGTTCGAACAATCGTTGTCTATTGACGTTAACTTCCCGCGTGTGAAGTGTGTGTCATAAATTAAGGCGTTACAAAGAAATTGTAATTCGGTCCATCACAAGTTGGCACACCAGGCCCTTTTGGCGCTTCTCTCACATTGTAATATGAGAGGAAAATGTTCAAATCATTCGTAAAGACCCTCGCATATCCTTGCAAAACATTACCCTGCTGATCACGGGCAAAATCAGCACAAATGCCATTCGGAACACTCATAATACCCGGGCCTTTAGGCGACTCACGAACGCCATAAGCCGCGAGAAGCACATTAAGGTCGTTTGTAAAAACGTAAGCATAACCCTGGAGAACATTTCCTTGAGAAAGCCCATCAGCATCGCCACGGCAGTTTCTTGCATAGCACCAGCAGTTGGGTTTGCCGAACTGGACCCACGCCGCATAGAAGGGAGCGGCAGAGTTGACGCATTCCTGGGGTGCGGAGGCGATATTTGCACAAGCGGAGGCGGAGACGGTGCCGAGGTTGTCGCCGACGATTCCGCCGCGGAGGGCATCGGCCTCCACGCAGACCTGAGCCGTGCTGCCGGCGAAGTTGCTCAGTTTAACATTGGCCAGAACGCCGCCGGCCGTCACACCGCCCTGATTGCCGCTGTTGTCCAGCGCGCCCACGCTGATAACGAACGTGGTGGCAGGCAGGGTCGCCAGAACGCCGGCTGCATCCGGATCGGCCAGGGCATGAGCGCCCGTTCCGGGCAGGGCCGTCTCATCGGCCAGTCCGCCGAGGAAGCCGGGGTTGCTGTAGTAGTAATCAATGTAGGCATTGAACGCGGCCATCACATCGGTGACATCCGCAATGGCGGCCAGTTCGGCCCCCGTAATGGTCACCTTCAGGGCCACGCCGCGGACCACCGCGCCGCCGTCAATCGCCAAAGCAATCTGGGCGGTTTCGCTGCCCGCATCCGAGACCGACACGGTCACATCCGCCAGTGCCGGCGCAGCGATCGCAATCGCCAACAAAATCGGGAGTACTTTTCTCATTGCTACACCTTCCTTTCTCTTTTTCTTTTTCCCTATTCATCACCCTTAAAGGCCACGCGCCTCAAGGTTCTCTCTCGCTTCCGAAATTCCCCCATGCTTTAGCGGAATGATGAAACGAAATGACTTTCCATCACCCTCTTCATTTCACTGTATTTCACTTTTCTGCTCCTCAACACAACGCTGATGATACAATAAAGCCGCCTCCGAATCAAGAAAATTTTTGAAAAAGTCAAAAAAATCCGATAAGGGGCCGCTTACCTATATTGAAAAACATATTCGGATATGCCTTGTCCTGTATAGCCAGCCCAGTATTATTGGACAAAAAGTTTCCTTTTCCGACGCATTAAAAGACGATACAATAATACAGAAAACTCGAAATCCGAAATTCGAAGTCCGAAATCCGACATTCGATATTCGAAATTTAATAGAGATTGGAGATGCTGAAAGACCTGTTTTCAGGACGGCTGCTTTTTACACGGATATTTATGCTGACAGCCGGGTTTTTGCTGACGGCCGTCGGCGTTGCCGTGATTTATGCAGCCGGCCATCCGGAACCTTTGGAACCGCAAACCCCCTATCTTAACACTGAAACTCCCGATGAGGCGGATACACAACCGGCTGAAACGGATAGTTCGGCGACTTCTTCCACACGGGCCGCAAAATTGGCCTCTTTGTGGAAGAAACAGATATTTTATGTCCTGATAGGTTTCGTCGGGATGATTACTGTCAATCTAATCGGCTACCGCCGGCTGGGGCCTGTTTCTTATGGTCTGTATGCGGCTGTGCTGGTTCTGCTGGCAATTTTGCTGGTGGATATGGTTATCGATATCCCGTTCGTGCCTTACCGGGAGGGCCGGGCCCGCCGCTGGATTGAGTTTTCCATCGGCAGCCATACCTTCTTCCAGATCCAGCCGTCGGAGTTCTGCAAGATTGCCTTTATTCTCGCCCTGGCGTATTACCTGCGCTACCGCAAAAACTACCGCCGGCTGCTGGGACTTATCGGACCCTTTGCCCTGACGTTTTTGGCAATGGTGCTGATTCTGCTGGAGCCGGATTTGGGGACGGTGATTTTGATGATGCCGATTCTGTTTGCGATGCTGTTTGCGGCCGGGGCCAAGGGTTGGCATCTGCTGCTGATTATCGGCCTGGCCATTCTGACCAGTCCCTTCCTGTGGATGTCGATGAAGGATTATCAGCGGATGCGGATATCCAGTCTGGTTTTGCAGAGTCCCAAAGTGCGTGCGATGGCCCGCGAGCACCCGACACTGGCACGGATCCTGGTCGGCAGGCCCGAACGGCTGTATAACTGGAAAGAGGGCGGGGGCTACCAGCTGCTGCAGGCCAAGCAGGCCATCGCCTCCGGCGGGCTGTTCGGATACGGCTTTGCCCGCGGGCCATATGTGCAGGACGACTTTTTCTTCCTGCCGGACAAGCACAACGACTTTGTCTTTGCTATTGTGGCCCACCAATTCGGTCTGGTCGGGTGTCTCTTTATCCTCCTGCTGTATGGGGTGATTTTCGCGGCGGGGATGGAGATTGCCTGGCGGAATACCGACCCGTTCGGGCGGCTGGTGGCCGTCGGCATTACCACGATGTTTGCCGTGCAGGTCTTCGTCAATATCGGAATGACGCTGGGGCTGATGCCGATTACTGGTCTGACGCTGCCGTTTATCAGCTACGGCGGCTCCAGTCTGCTGACCAACTATATCGCTCTGGGGCTGCTGAACAGCATCGGCCAATATCGGCCTTTCTCCGTCGCCCAGAAGCCCTTTGAGTTTCTGCCGGAAACCTCTTAAGCCCCCTTGCCGAAGACCGGCCGGATGTGCCGCTCGAAGAGGTTGGCCGAGACGTGTTTGGCAATCTCCTCTTCGAAGCGCTCCAGCGCGTCCGTAAACCGCCTGCCCATCTGGGCGGCGACCTTGTAGCCCACGTGCAGCAGCTGCCGGAAATGGGGATTGTAGTCGGGGCAGCGGGGGTTGTGCCGCAGGGCTGCCGCAAACCGCTTTCCATCCCACCGGTCCACTTCCTTCGGCGAGGGCAGTTTGGCGGCATCGATGTCAATCACCGTTGCATACGGCGCACAAAGGGCCTGGCGGTTTTCGAGGGCCTTGGCATAGACCTCTTTGGCGATGGCCAGCCCTTCGCCGCCCGCCTCGGCCAGACCGATAAGCTCCTCCAGCCAGGTGGTGCCGGCCGTTTTCAGGTGCAGTCCGGCTCCGAATCGATGAATTGCCCGCCGAATCGGGCCGTAAATGGAAAACTTGTCGCTGCCGGAATGGACCGAAAGCTTCAGATTGTCCGGCAGCCCGAATTCTTTGACGGCAAAGGCAATCACCGCCAAATCTTCATTGAATTCCTTTTCGAACTGCTCCAGATTCCCGACATAATCGACCCCCTTATTGAATCGGCCGGTAAACTTGGGGGCAATTGTCTGGGCGGGGATGCCCTCGCGGGCAATCGCCGACAAAATCAGCAGCAGCTCTACCGGTGTCTGCGGGCTGTCGGTTTCGTCCATTGACACCTCCGTAATAAAGGTGCCGGGGCCCTTCTTTTCCGCCAGATGCCGATAGATGCGGCCCGCCTGCTGAACGGCAAACAGATACTTGGCCGCGGCGGCCTCGAGTGTCTTTTCGCCGATGACAAACGGACGTTCGATGCCCGGAATTGTCAGCGTCCCCAAAAAATCCCGGCAGGAGCGGATAAAGGCCTCCATCTCTTTCGGCTCGGCGGGGTGTCCGATTTCTTCGGCCACATCGAGCGTAAAGAAATCGCTGCACTCAATAAATGACTCGACATTCTTGAAATTGATATGGTCGGCATCCACATAGTAGGAATGCTTCCAGCCCATGGCCGAGACGGCCGCATCCGCTTCGGCGCGGACATCCGCCGGCCGTGTGCCGATGATGGAGTGTTCACGAAAGGATTTATTCCAGACCGGCACAATCTCGATGCCCTCCGCCCGGGCCGCCTGCATCGCCCGAAGCTGTGCCCGCCCCTGATGCCCGAACCGATCGCCGATGCCCATCGAATACGTTTCCAGCCGTTTGTCCGCCATAACACACTCCTGCCTGAAAGAAAACCGCCTTTTTATTGAGTAAAGGGGTTATTTTCGGGAAAACCAGCCCTCGGGGCAAGGATTTTTTGGGATTGGAAATAAGAGAGGGATGAAGACATCCAAGCGGACGGCCGGACGGCCGAAATTCGAAGCACGAAACTCGAAATCCGAAACAAGTTTTTCACCGCGGATTTCACAGACTGGGGAAAGGAGAACAATTTTTATTTCACCATAGATTTCACGGATGACACAGATTAGGAAAGGAAAGAAAAAAGGCACCGAAAGAGAAAAGCA